>NZ_RAWN01000014.1:0-79298 GCF_003668895.1 Corallococcus sp. AB045 | reverse complement strand
GCCCCTCCCTCCCCCGGCTTGTCCTCGTCCTCGCCCTTGTCTGGGGCGGCGCTGTCCTGGCGCAGCCCCAGCGCCGGCAGCCCCAGGAGTTCCAGAACCGCAAGGAGTTGACCCAGGAAGAGAAGGACGCCGCCAAGGCGCGCGCCATGGGCAACAACCTCAACGGTTACGGCAAGGACGTGCAGATCAAGGAGACGCCTGTCCCCTGGATGGCCATTGGCCTCGTGGGCATCGTCTTCCTGGTCGCCGCGCCCTTCGCCATCCGCGCCTACCGCGGCACCGTCAGGGACATGTCGGACTCCAACACCTTCGGCGCGCGCGGCAACGCCACCGAGGACGAGGCTTAAGCGCCCCGCCCTTCCCCCTCACGCCGGGCGGATCTCCACGCTCCCACCCGGCTCCACCTGGATGTGCACCGGCAGGAAGCGCCGCAGCACCTCCGCCTGGACCGTCAGCTCGTCGGTGATGCGAGCGGCGGTGAACCGCGTGGTGCCCGGCGTCACCGCCCCCAGCCTCCCTGACGCCAGGAGCGCCGCCGGCAAGAGCAGCTGCTCCGCCAGGTGTTCGTCGAGCGCGCCGCCCGTCTCCATGAAGCGGGTCAGCGCCTCCGCCGCCTCGCGCCCCACCCCTTCGGCGTCCAGGCCCCGCTCGCCCAGTGACGTGAAGCCCGCCACGGTGTGCTCGAACTGCGCCAGCACGAAGGTCGCGGTGCCCTGTGAGCGTGTCACCGCCAGCGGCCGGTTGTCGGCTTCCGCCAGGATGCCCCGCTCGCGCAGCGCGGCCACCGCGGCGCGGGACTGACGCTCCGCCACCGCGAAGGGCAGCCCGCCCACGAAGGACATCACCCGTACCTCCCGCAGCACGCCGCGCGCGGGCAGGTCCACGCGCACGGGCGGTTCGGCCGGGGCGCCCACCTCCGCGGTGAACTCGCCCGCGCCCTCCGGAAGGAAGCCCGCGTGGGTGAGCGACAGCTGCACCGGCAGCCCGTACGCGCGCGCCACCGACTGCCACGCGCCGACGAGTGCGTGGAAGCTGGGCCCGCCCCGCAGGTGCGTGGCGCCTCTCAGCGTGAGCCGTCCTCCGCCCGCGAGCGCCAGCGGGTACACCAGGCACTGGAAGAGTTGGGGTGTGCTACCGGACGCGCCGGCCTCCAGCAGGTAATCCCCCGCGCGCACCGGGCCGGGGGTGAAGCGCAGCTCCGTGGAGCCCACGGAGGCGCCTTCACTGGTGCCGCCGGTCAGCGCCTCCGCGCCGCGCACGTAGGCCAGGTGATGGGGACGCAAGCCCGGCGGATCGCGGTGCTCGCGCAGCCCGCTGAGCTGGAAGGGACGGCCGGTGATGAGCGACAGGGACAGCGCGGAGCGGAGGACGTGGCCGCCCCCCTCCCCCAACTCTCCGTCGAGCAGCACCCGCCCGGCGTCGGGCCGGTCGTGACCGGTCATGTCCCTCCCGTCATGGCGCGTCGTGGCGCGCGGCCCGGCGAAGGGCCGCCCGCGTGGTGGCGGGCGCGCAGCCTAGCAGACCGCGCGCGAGCGGACCGGGGATCTACTCGTCCAACGCGGGCAGGACGTTCACCTTCAACGCACTGGGCTGGGCCGCCGTGTGGTGCAGCCGGTGCATCGCGCGCACGAAGTCGGTGGGCTTCGCCTCGAAGATGTTGGCCACGTAGGTCTGCGGGTTGCGGTCGATGAAGGGGAACCAGCTCGACTGCACCTGCACCATCAGCCGGTGGCCGCGCTGGAAGGTGTGGAACACGTCGTTGATGACGAAGCGCACCTTCGTCACCTCGTTGGGCGTGAAGGGCTTGGGCTGGGAGTAGCTGTCGCGGAAGCGGCCGCGGAACGGCTCCCCGCGCACCAGCGTCTGCTGCGCGCCCCGGTTTCGCTCGCCGGACTGTTCCTGCTCCTTCGTCCAGCCGGGCACCTTCCCGGGGTTCACGTCCACCAGCTTCACCACCCAGTCCGCGTCACTGCCCGTCGTGGAAACCCACAACTCCGCCTCCAGCGGGCCCGCGAGCGTGAGGTCCTTCTCCAGCGGCTCCGTCTGGTACGTGAGCACGTCCGGCCGGCGCGAGGCGAAGCGCTGATCCTCCGTCATGTACGTCTTGGACCAGCCGGGGCTCAGGTCCTGCGTATAGGGCACGGGCTTCGCCGGGTCGCTCACGTATTCGTCGAACGACGGCGCCGCCGCCTTGGGCGCCTGGAACGTCAGCGCGCCCTGGGGCTGGAAGTACAAGCGCGTCTCCTTGGTGCCCTTGGGCGGCCAGGCGTCCAGTTGGCGCCAGCGGTTGGCGCCGCCCTCGAAGACGAGCGCCTCCGGCACGGCCGCGTCCGGGCCGCCCTTCAGGTGCTGCTTGAAGAAGGCCAGCACCAGGTCCTGATACATGGCGCTGGTGGGGAAGCCGAAGTCCGCGTCTCCCAGCGACGTACCGTCCGCGCGCATCCAGCCGCCGTGGGGCCACGGGCCCATCACCAGCGTGTTGGCGGTGCCGGGGTTCTGCTTCTCGATGGCGGCGTACGTGCGCAGCGGCCCGTAGAGGTCCTCCGTGTCGTACCAGCCGCCCACCACCATCACCGCCGCCTTGATGTTCCTCAGGTGCGGCAGCAGGTTCCGCGCCTGCCAGAAGGCGTCGTAGTTGGGGTGCGCGACGAAGTCCTTCCAGAAGGCGATGTCGCCGTGGAAGTGCTTCGCGTCCGCGTTGGACAGCGGGCCCAGGTCCAGGAAGAACTGGTAGGCGTCCGGCGTGCCGAAGTCGAAGGACTTCCACTCCGTGTCATCAGTGGGCGCGGGGCGGGGCTTGCCGAAGGTGGAGAAGAAGCTGAACGCCAGCTGCAGGTTGAAGGCGCCATGCCGGTGCATGTCGTCCCAGAACCAGTCCGCGATGGGCGCCTGCGGCGACACCGCCTTGAGCGCGGGGTGCGAATCGATGGCGCCCGCGGACGAGTAGAAGCCCGGATAGGACACGCCCCACATGCCCACCTTGCCGTTGTTGTGGGGCACGCGCTTCACCAGCCAGTCGATGGTGTCGTACGTGTCGCTGCTCTCGTCCACCTCCTTGCCGCGCTTGGTGGCGCGGTGGGGGCGCACGTTGACGAACTCGCCCTCGGACATGTACCGGCCGCGCACGTCCTGGAAGGCGAAGATGAAGCCCTCCTTCTCGAAGCTGGCCAGGCCCAGGGCCTTGGGATAGCGGCCCGCGCCGTAGGGCCCGATGGAGTACGGCGTGCGCATCATCAGCACGGGGTAGCGCTTCTGGGGGCTCGCGTCGTTGGGCACGTAGAACGTCGTGAAGAGCTTCACGCCGTCGCGCATGGGGATGCGCACCTCGTACTTCGTGAAGTGCGCCCGGATGTACGCGGCGCGTTCATCCTCTGGACTCGCGGGCGGCTTGGGCGGCGCGGCGGGGGCCTGCGCGAGGGCGGGACCGGACAGCGAGAACAGCGCGAGCGCGGCCACGAGGCCGCGGGGGTGGAAGGCCATGCTCCCCTCCTCTTGCGGAAAAATGCGGGGGAAATTCGGCAGGAAATGCATCTTGGGCGATGCCGCCGGGGCACGGAAGCTGGATCGCCCGCCGCATCGCGCCGCGCTCGGAGCGTGCAAGGTTTGCACACGCTCCTCGCATGCGTGGCACGGCAATCCTTGCATGCACGGCAGGGTTTGCACGCTCCGCACAAAGCAGACACCCGCGGTCCCCTTCAGACGAGAACCCTGGGCGGTACGCCTTTCCCTCATTGCGAAGAAGGAGCATGGACTTGGCGACGATGGCGACGTGGAAGCGGGGACTGCTGGGGGCACTGTGCCTGGGAGGTGCTGTCGCGTGGGCGGAGCCACCCCCGTCGAACAGCGCGCAGGGCACGCAGCTGCACGGGTCCGGGCGCTTCGAGTTCATCAACGTGCCGTTGCGGTCGGTGGATGTGCCCGAAGTCCTTGGGGGGCCCACCTGCGGGAAGCCGACGGCGACGGTCGCGGAGGGCCGGCTGCGGGTGACCCAGAACTGCGCCGTGGAGGGGACGCCCATGCCGGTGAGGCGGATACTGGAGGGCCCCTCGCTGGAGAAGGCCGTGTTCCGCGCGCCGTTCGAGGGCCGCACGGTGAAGCTCGTCATCGAAGCGGTCCGCTGTCACGAGGACATCACGCCGCCGACGTCGTCGTGCGACTCCGTCAACGTGAATGCCGGCAAGGCGCGCTGGGAGTACCGGGTCCAGGCCTTCACGGACGACAAGACGGCGACGCCGCTGTGCCCCACCGGCAGCGGCTACGCGCTCTCCGTGCCGCACGCGTGGTCCACGTCCGGGGACCTGCTGGAGAACCCGAACTTCTTCACCTTCGCCTGCGCGCCGAAGAACGAGAGCAGCTCCAGCAAGCCGTTCTTCGTGGGCGGCGGCGTCATCGCCAAGTGCATCGACTGGGGCTATCCGCCCTGGGCCACGGAGTACCCGGAGTCCGTCGCGCGCGAGTACCACCAGTTGTGCACGCGCATGGCGGTGGCGGACTACTGCGGCGAGGGCCGGAGCAACACGCTGGACGGGACGCCGCTGGCGTTCATGGGGCCGGAGAACGCGGCCGTGCTGAGCCAGGACGGCCACCTGCCGGCGACGCTCGTGCCGGACGGCTACGCGCTGGAGGCGGTGTGGACCATGGACTCCTGTGGCCTGGCGCGGCCGTTGTGCCTGGGCAAGAAGCGCTGGGACACGCTGGTCGCGGACGCAACCTGCGTGGACCAGGCGCTCAAGATTCCGGTGCCTAAGCTCACGTGTGAGGAGTTGGACTTCCACGGGACGGCGCAGCGGATGCTGGTGTCCTATTCGCTCTTCATCGACCGCGCGCTGGTGCTGTTCAAGAAGGACTCCACGGACTACGTGACGACGACCGCCGTCACTGGCGTCCCGGGCGAGTCCGCGGGCGGCGCGTTGCCGGGGGCCTTCGTCCTGGCGATGGAGGGCCTGGGGAGCGCGGCGCCCAGGGACCATGCGCCGGTGCGGGTGGAGGGGCCCATCCTGTCCCCCTCGCTGCCCAACGACGTGATGGCGAGGATGAAGCCGTTCATCAAGGCGCTGTACCGGTGCGGGACGTCCACCGGGCGCATGCTGCTCACGGACCGGAGCGACTGTGAGCTGGCGGCGGGCTATTCGCGCAGGCCGCTCGCGGGGGACAACGCCATCGAGGGCTACATCTACAGCTCCGTCGATCCAGACCGCGAGGGACAGCGGCGGCCGCTGAAGCTGTGGAGGCACCCGACCCTGGGCGTCTACGCCACGGCGACCCTGAACCCCGGTGGCTTCACGTTCGTGCGCGACCTGGGCTTCCTGCCCGCGGTGGGGCAGCTGCCGGGGCGCGATCTTTGATCAGGGCACGGACGCGCACACGCGCATCCCGATGAAGGGGAAGCGTGTGCGCGGCTCGCCGGTGCCGTGGTTGACGGCCCGGGCGGTGAGCGCGTCCTGATAGAACGAACCTCCGCCGTACGCGGGCGCGCCGTTCGTGTCCGCCACCAGCCACTCCCACACATTGCCGGACAGGTCCGCCACGCCAAAGGGGCTGTCCGACGCGGGATGCGAGCCCACCGCGTCCGGACCGAAGGCGCGCGACTTGCGGCCGTAGGTGGCGTCGAAGTTGGCGTCGTCCGGTGCCAGCGTCGGGCCGTGCGGGTAGTCGCGGTCGTCCGCGCCCCGGGCGGCGCGCTCCCATTCGAGCTCGGTGCACAGGCGTGCCCGGGGCACGCGGCCGGTGGCGTCCAGCCAGGCGATGTACGCGCGGGCGTCCTCCCAGGAGATGCCGGACACGGGGAAGCGGCGCCAGTCCTGTTCGGCGCGCAGGGTGCGGTCCTGGTAGCGCAGCGGCTCCCCTTCCCTCGCCTGGTACGAGACGCCCTCGTGTTCCAGGTGGAAGGTCCAGGTTCCGTCCTTCACCGTGCGCAGCTCGATGGTGCCGAAGTAGTTGGCGCCCCGGGGCCTGCGCGCGTCGCGCTCCGCGGCGGGCAACTCGCGCAGCCAGGCGATCCAGTCCGCGTAGGTGACTTCGTGCCGCGCGATGAGGAAGGAGCCGGTGGCGAGCCGGTGGATGGGGCGTGTGCGGCGGACGCTTTCGTCGTTGCCGCTGCCATAGAGGAATCGGCCGGGGGGCACGTAGACGTAGCCGTCCGGGACGTGTTCGGGGATGGAGATCTTCGCCTGGAAGGTCTCTCCGCGAGTGAGCAGCACCGGGTAGCGGACGGGCGGACGCCCCGGGAGCGTGAACGTCAGACGGTGCGAGCCGGGCTCCAGCGTGAGGCCGGAGGCCATGGGCGTCCTGTCGAAGGCCCTCGGTTCTGACCAGCGCGGCGGACCTCCGGGCTGCGACTCGAAGGTCTCGACCTGGATGGCGGCGCCCGGGGGCTCGCTGTCCAGCTCCATGCGGACAGGGGCGGTCAGCTTCCGGCTCGTGGTGCCGCTCGGGTCCAGCCCTTCCAGGTGCTGCGTCAGGGCCGTCCGCGCCCGGGAGTCGCGGTCGCGCTCCGCGATGAGGATGCGCTGGAGGAGGACCTCGGCGACGCGTTGATCCAGGGTGGAGTTCGTGCCCCGGCCCACGCGCGTCTGCGCGGCTTCGAGCAGCTCGCTGGCGTCCTGGTAGCGGCGGGCCTGCTTCGCGCCCAGGTCCAGGGCCTGGGACCAGAGGGGCAGCGCTTCGGTGAAGCGGTCGGTGTCGAACGCGGTGAAGGCCTGTGAGCGGAGGGCTTCGATGCGGGACTCGAAGGCGAGGCCTTCGTCGACGATGGCGGCGGCGGAGGCCATGGCCTGCTCCGCGTCGCTGCGCCGGGAGCGCTCGCTCCACCAGTTGCCGCCGATGAGGATGGCCACCGCGAGCCCCGGGAGCGCGAGCACGCGCGTGACGCGCAGCCACCGTGGGCGCGGCGGTGCGAGTGCCGGGGTGGCGCGCCGTGAGGCGATGGACTCCAGTGCTTCACGCAGGGCGTCCGCGGATTCGATGCGCGCGAGCGGATCATGCGCGAGGCAGCGCGCGAGGACCGCGGCGAAGGCGGCGTCCACGCCGGGGACGGCGGCGTCCAGCGGTTCGAAGGTGCGGGGCCGCAGCGGGGCCTCCGCGAGCGGTCCAGGTGTCGGACCGCCGCACAGCTCGTAGAGGAGCACGCCCAGCGAGAAGAGATCGCTGCGGACCGTGGCCGGTTCTCCGCGCCAGACCTCGGGCGCCATGTAGAGCGGTGTCCCGATGCGGCCCGTGGCCAGCAGCTCCGAGGGGCCAGGGTGTCGCTCCGGCGGAAGCGGTCTCGACGTCGCGGTCCGCTGTTCAACGTCCGTGACCGCGTGTCGTGCGACGGCCGGGACATCCACCGTCGCCTCCCCTTCCAGCGGCACGGCACGCGGGCCCTCCGGCGGACGCACGGGCTGGACCGGCGCCATCGCCACGTCGAGCAGCTTCGCCACGCCGAAGTCGAGCAGCTTCACCTGACCGTCCTCGGTGAGCAGCGCGTTCGCGGGCTTGAGGTCGCGGTGCAGCACGCCCTGCCGGTGCGCCGCCGCCAGCCCCCTCGCCAGCCCGATGCCAAGCTCCAGCACGCGCGTCCACGGCACCGGCCGGGACAGCCGGTCCAGGCTCTGCCCGCGCAGGAACTCGGAGACGAGATAGGGCCGGTCCTTCACCTCACCCACGCGGTGGATGCCCACCACGTTCGGATGCTGCACCCGGGCAATCGCGCGCGCCTCCGTGCGGAAGCGCTCGCGCTGCACTTCATCCGGCGCGACGCTCGCGATGAACTTCACCGCCACCAGCCGGTCCAGCACCGTGTCGTGCGCCAGGTAGACCTCGCCCATCGCGCCGCGTCCCAACGGCTGCAACAGGCGGTACTCTCCGAACGCCTCGGGCGGCCGCCATGCTGGAAGCGGCTCGCTCTTCATCCACCCGCCGGGCCGCGGCCTCGCGAGGGCGTGATGCGGTGCTGCTTCAGCTTGAACGCGAACGTGCGCAGCGGCATCTCGATGAGCTGCGCCGCCCGCGTCTGCACCCCACCCGTCGCCTCCAGCGCCTCCATCATCCGCCGCCGCTCCAGCGTCCGCAGCTCCTCCGCCAGGTTCTGGAACACCCTCGGCGTCTCCGCCCTGCCCTCCGCCCGCTCCGGTTCCGGATCCGGTTCCGTCGCGGCCCGCAGGGAGTCCGGCAGGTGCGACGGCTCCACCACCGGCCCCGGCGACGTGGCCACCGCGTACTCCACCGTGTTCTTCAGCTCGCGCACGTTCCCCGGCCACGCGTGCGCGCCCAGCACCTCCATGGTCGCGGCGGACAGGTGCAGCAGTGGACGGCCCGCCCTCGCGCAGGCTTCCTCCAGGAACGCTCGCGCCAGCAGGGGCAGCTCGCGGGGCCGGTGCCGCAGCGGCGGCAGCACCACCACCGCCGCGGACAGGCGGAAGAACAGGTCCTGCCGGAAGCGGCCGGCCTTCACCTCGTCCTCGAGCACCCGGTGCGTGGCCGCCACCACGCGCAGGTCCACCGGCCGCTCGCGCGAATCTCCCAGCCGCGTGATCACCTGCTGATCCAACGCCCGCAGCAGCTTGGCTTGAATGGGCAGCGACAGCTCCGCCACCTCGTCCAGGAACAGCGTCCCGCCGCTCGCGCGCTCCAGCAGGCCCGCCCGGGCCCGGTCCGCGCCGGAGAACGCGCCCCGCTCGTGGCCGAACAGCTCCGCCTCCACCAGGCTCTCCGGCAGCGCCGCGCAGTTGAGCGGCACGAACGGCTGCGCCGAGCGCGGCGACCAGTGATGCACCGCCCACGCCGCGTTCTCCTTCCCCGCTCCCGTCTCGCCGTGGATGAGCACCGGCAGCGGGCTCGCCGCCAGCCTGCGCAGCAATTCGAACAGCCGCGTCAGCGCCGCGTCCGCCACCACCACGGACCGCTCGCCCAGCGCCAACCGGTACATCGAAGGCCCGCTGACCCGCGTCTCGCCCGGCTCCGCGGCCAGCGCCGCCGCCTTCGCCGCGCCCAGCAGCGCGTCCCCCTGCATCCCGTCCCCCGGCGCCGACGCCAGCCCCGCGCGCACCCGCCCGGCCAGCGGCGTGAGCACCGACACCAGGTGCGCCGCCGCCGCTTCCGCCTCCTCGCCGGACAGGTCTGGCAGCAGCACGATCAGCGTGCTCCCCGCCTGCCCCACCGCGTCCATCAACCGCAGCGCGCCATCGAGCGCCCGCACCAGCTCCACCTGCGGCACCCGCGCGGACTCCACCTCCAGCGCCAGCACGCTCACCGCCAGCCCCGAGCCGCGCACCCGATCCAGCTCCTCGGACAGCCGGGCCCGCAGCCCTTCCAGCTCCAGCGCCCGCCGCTCCGGTGGGGGCCGCTCGCCCCGGTGGAGCACTAGCGTCACGTTGCCCAGCGTCACCACGTCGCCACTGTCCAGCGGACGCGAGCCCTGCACCCGCTCGCCGTTGACGCGCACGCCGTTGTGGCTTCCCAGGTCCGAGATGAACACCTCGCCCTCCGCCACCGCCACGCGCGCGTGCTGGCGGCTCACGGACGCGTCCTCCACCACCACGTCCGCCCCCACCGCGCGGCCAATCACCACCGGCCCCTCCCGGGGCAGCGGCACCACCCGGGAGATGTTCCCCTGCAAGAGCAGCAGGTACAGCCGGTCCTCCGGGGCGGCGCGCGAGGGCCCCCGGCGGGAGTCCTCGGTGTCCATCGGGTCGCGTGGCTCCATTTCCCGAAAGAATGCCCAGGCCCTTGAATTCCGGGCAACCCGGGAGTCCCGATTGATTTGCGGGTCAGGCCATGCGCGGTCCATGCTCCCGCCCGAGAGGAGAGGGACTTTCATGGCCAAGATGCTGAAAGAAGGGGATGCGGTTCCGGATGTCACACTGCAGGGGCCGGGCGGCGCGCCGGTGCGCCTGCGTGACCTGATGGGTGACAAGGCGATGGTCATCTACTTCTACCCGAGGGATGACTCCCCGGGATGTACCGTCCAGGCCTGCAGCCTGCGGGATCAGTACCAGGACTTCTCGGACGCGGGCGCGGACGTGGTGGGCATCAGCAGCGACTCCGCGGAGTCCCACGAGAAGTTCGTCGCCAAGTACCGCCTCCCCTTCCGGCTCCTCAGCGACCCGGATGGCGCGGCGCGCAAGGCCTTCGGGGTGGGCACCAACTTCCTGGGGCTCCTGCCCGGGCGGGTGACGTTCGTCGCGGACAAGGGCGGCACCATCCGCTACGCGTTCGACTCGCAAATCCAGGTGAAGAAGCACGCCGAACACGCGCTGGATGTCGTCCGCTCGCTCACGGGCCAGGGAGCCGCTCCCACCCGTTCTGCCTGACAGACGTGTTTGCCGTGCGTTTCCCGGTAGACTGATTCCCGTCGTCCCGGCCGTGGGAGCCGGGACGCCGCACCCCCGTCGCTAGCAACATCGGAGCACATCGGGTGGGCCGGAGGTCATGCCATGCGGTTTCACTGGTTGCTGGGACTGTCGTTGTGCGTCGGCGGCTGCGCGAGCCTGACGAGGGACCTCCATGCCGAAACGCCGGAGGACGAGGAGGTCCCCACCGAGGAGACGGTGTACCTGGTCCCGCTGGACGAGGCGCTCTTCACCATGCGGCGCGTCTTCGAGGAGCAGCGCTACGACGTCTTCGAGCGCGCGGGTCACCACGAGCTCTACACGTCCGCGCACGAGCCCGGGGTGAACCTGCCCGGCAACCGCACCTACGAGCGCTACTTCGTGAAGGGCGCGTCGCTGGGGCCGCGCCAGTCGATCATCCGCGTCTTCCGCCTGAGCTACCGCGAGCAGGATACGAACATCGAGGTGAAGCCCAAGTGGCTCAACGAGCGCATCCAGGACGAGGAGAAGTACCTCTCCCGGAAGACGTTCGAGCGCTTCACGTTCGAGGGCGTGCCGGACATGGAGGGCTTCAAGATGGTGCGCGGCACGCGCGACCTGCCCCTGGAGCGCAAGCTGCTGGCGAAGCTGGAGATGGTGCCGTCGCTGGAGCTGGTGGGAGGCAGGACGAACGCGCCCGTGCGCGCCGTGCAGGTGGAGGGCTGGGATGACGACACGGTCCAGCCGCCGCCGGTGAAGTGCGGTGAGCCGCTGAAGGGCGTGGAGCCGCTGCTCACGGCCGGGAACACGGTGCTGGTGGGAGATCCGCTGGGCACGCGCGAGCTGCCGGAGATCGCCACGCGGATGCTGTGCGACGCGGTGGAGAAGAAGCTGTCGGTGGCGCTGGCGTTGTCCATGCCGTCGGAGGACCAGGGCGCGCTGGACGAATACCTGGCCAGCGGGGGCCACGGCCCGGACCTGGAGCGGTTGCTGGTGGTGAGCTCGTTCTGGCGCCGCGTGTATCAGGACGGCCGCAGCAGCGGCGCCCTGCTCCGCCTCATCGAGCAGGCTCGCAGGCTGCGCGCGCAGGGGCACGCCGTGACGGTGCTGGCGTTCGATTCGAACAACGCCTCCGGCAACGCGCGCGAGGCGGAGATGGCGAAGAACCTCATCGCCTACCGCCAGGCGAATCCGGACACGTGGCTGCTGGCGCTCGCGGGTGACGTGCATGTGCGCACGAAGCCGGTGAGCTGGAACAAGGACTTCGAGCCGCTGGGCTGGCGGCTGACGAAGGCGCTGCCCGCGTCGCCGGTGAAGGCGCTGGAGGTGGGCTTCACGCGAGGCTCGCAGTACTCCTGCCGGTTCAACATCTGGGAGCAGGTGGACTGCAACGTCTTCGCGCTCAGCCCGACCGCGGAGCTGCGCCAGGAGCCGGGCACGCCGCGCAAGGTGGCCCTGTTCGACAGGCCCAGCGACACGGGCTTCCACGGCCGGCTCTGGGTGGGAGCGCTCAACGCCTCACCGCCGGTCATCCATCGCACCACGCCGCCCGTGGCCCAGCAGCAGCAGGATGGCGGCACGAAGCCCGCGGAAGCGGAGCACTGAGACCAGGGGGCGCAATTTCCACACCTGGAGTGCTAGACTCAGGTGTCCGGGGATGGTGCCGCCTTGGGCTGTCCCCGTCCACGAAAGGGGGCAGGACCATGCGGTGGCACTGGACGCTGGGACTTCTGTGCATGACGGGATGCACGAGCATCTCGCGCGGACTGGATGGGGATCCGCTGGACACGGAGCCCATCCCTACCGTGGAGCGCGTGTACCTGGTGCCGCTGGATGAGGCGATGTTCGTCGCGCGCCGCCTGCTGGAAGAGCAGCGCCTGGACATCTTCGAGAACAACACCACGCATGAGCTGTACTCCCAGTCCTGGGAGATCGGCGTGAACGTGCGCGGCAACCGCACCTTCGAACGCTACCTGGTGCGCCCCGAAGAGGTCGGCCCTCGCCAGTCCATCGTGCGCATCTTCCGGCTCCAGTACCGCGAGGCGGAGGACGCCGTCACGCAGCAGACGCCCGAGCCGGGCAGCCAGAAGCGGAACGACCACTACTACAACCACAACCGCGAGGTGTTCGCCCACGAGACCTTCGAGGCCGTCCCGCAGATGGAGGGCTTCAGGCTGCGCCGCGGCATCCGCGACCTGCCCCAGGAGCGCAAGCTGCTCATGCGCCTGGAGATGGTCCCGTCGCTCGAGCTGGTCGGCGGCAAGGCCTCCATCCCCGTGCGCGACGTGAAGGTCGCGGGCTGGACCCCGGAGACGCCCGAAGCCGCGCCCCGCTGCGGCGACCCCGTGGAGGGCGTGGACGCGCTGCTCACGCAGGGCGGCACCGTGCTGGTGGCGGACCCCATGGGAACGCGCGAGCTGCCCGACGCCGCCGCGCGCATGCTCTGCGACGCCACGGCGAAGAAGCTCCCCGTGGCGCTGGCCCTGTCCGTGCCGTCCGTGGATCAGGGCGCTCTCGACGAATACCTCACCAGCGCCGGCACGGACGCGGACCTGGAGCGGCTGCTCGTGCTGAGCGACTTCTTCCGCCGCGTGGATCAGGACGGCCGCAGCAGCGCGGGTGTCATCCACCTGCTGGAGGCCGCGCGACGCCTGCGGCACCAGGGCCACGCCGTGTCGGTGGTGGCGTTCGACTCCAAGCAGGCCGCGGGCAACGCGCGCGAGGAGGAGATGGCCGCGAACCTCATCGCCTTCCGCAAGGAGAACCCGGACGCGTGGATGCTGGTGCTCGCGGGCGACGTGCACGTGCGCACCGGCGGCGTGAACTGGGATTCGAAGTTCGAACCCATGGGCCACCGCCTCACGGCCGCCCTGCCCTCCTCGCCCGTGCGGGCCCTGGACGTGGGCTTCGCGCGCGGCGCCCACTACGCCTGCCGCTTCAACGTCTGGCAGCAGGTGGACTGCGACGTGCACGGCATCAACCCGGCGGCCGACGCGCGCCAGGAGCCCAACACGCCGCGCAAGGTGGCCCTCTTCGCCGCGCCGGGTGAGACGGGCTTCCACGGCCGGCTCTACCTGGGCACGCTGAGCCCGTCCCTGCCCGTCCTCCAGCGCACCGCGAAGCCCGTGGTCCATCAGAAGGCCCCCGCGAAGCCCGAGCAGTGACCGTCACGGCGCGGGCCCCGGACACACCGGAGCCCGCGCACGGGAACGACTACGGCGCCTTCGCGTTGAGGTTCACGCCGCTCACCACCAGGGCGTAGGCCGCGTCCACCGCCGCCGTCGCCGTGTGGGCGTCCTGGACCACCTCATCCGCGAGGACCTCCACCTTCCACGAACCCGCGGCGGGGTTCGCGAGGAAGACGTTCTCCACGGTGTCCACCTTGTTGGACACGCCGCCGGACGTGGACACGTTGCCCGCCGTCAGGCCGTTGTTGCCCCAGTACACGGTGCCGTTGGGCGCCGTCACTCGCAGGGACAGGTCGTTGATGCGCGCCCGGGCCGCGCCCACCGTGCCCATCGGATCCGTGTAGACCATCGTGACGTTGAGCTCCGGCTCACCGCTGGCCACGGTGAAGGTGTACGTCTTGGAGCCGAGCGGCGCGAGGACGTCCGTCTCGTCCACGACGAACGTCTTCGCGGCGCGGTCGTACAGGCGCTTGACGTCCGACGTTCCCCAGCCCTGCTTGTTGCGGTCGATGTCCGCGTTGGCGCCGCCAGCCAGCCAGTTGTACTTGGACGCGCCGTTGATCATCAGCGCCTTGGCGGTGGCCATCTTCGGGCGGCTGGTGAAGACGTCCGCCTTCTTGCCGTGGCCGGCCCACACTCCCTCGTGCCACATCTGGTGCAACAGGCCGAAGTAGCCCGCCGTCTGCGGCGTGGCGGAGCTGGTGCCGCTGAACTCCGTGTACGCGCTGTCCGAGGAGCCGGACGCGCCCCGCACGTTGTCGTAGTAGAAGGCCAGGTCCGGCTTGATGCGGCCGTCCGCCGCCGGGCCGATGCTCGCGCCCGACGACCAGCGGTCATCCGTGCGGGCCTGCGTGTTGTAGTGCCGGATGCCACCCACGGAGACGATGTTCTTCGCCCACGCCTGCGGCCGGGAGTTGCGCGTGCCGTTGTTGCTCTGCGACTGCGTACTGAGGAGGGGCGCCTTGAACAGGTAGTCGTCCACCTCCGCGGAGATGGTCGTGTACGCCGTCGTCAGCGTGCTGCCCACGCTGGAGGTCTGGAACACCGCGCGGTAGGGGCCGTTCGGGTTGAGCAGCTCCTGATTCATCGCGAGGCGGGACTTGGTGCCGCCGAACTGCGTGGCCTCCGAGTAGAGGAAGAAGATGCCCTGCCCGCCCGGCAAGATGCCCTTGGCCAGCGGATCCACGCCACTGGCGAAGTTGTGGCTGTAGCAGCTGGTGCCGTGCAGCGAACCGGACGTGCCCGTGCTGTGGATGATGGGCGCGGTGGGCCACTCGCGGTGGGTGGTGCGCAGCTCGGTGTCGAAGATCTCCCCGCGCACGCCCTGCCCGTTCCAGCCCTTGAGCCCCTGGACGTAGTTGGCGCCGCCCGTCTCGCGCACGATGTCCATGTCCACCTCGCCGGGGCCGCCCCAGCGGTCGATGAACTGCACCTCGTTGGCGCGCGCGACCGAGGCCAGCTGCTCCTGGTTGAGCGTGGCCTCCACCCGCAGGCCACCCGGCTCCACCAGGTCCACCTTGCCGCCCAGCCGCTCCACCAGCGCCGTCACGCGGGCCTGGCGGGCCGCGCCGCCCTCACCCAGCATGATGGAGTAGCGCTGGGGCGCCAGCGCCGCCGCCCGTCCGAGCAGCGCGTCCCGCAGCACCGGCTCCAGGCGCCACTCCGGATGGTAGTCCCCCACCCAGCGCACGGCCGGGAGCTGGGTCACCCGAGCGCGGACCTCCGACGGCATCTCCACCAGGTACGTGTGGTCCGACAGGAAGCGCAGCACCTTGCCGCCCGCGTTCTCGATCGTCTCGCGGTACTCCGGCAGCGGCGTGCCGTGGAACTGCACCAGCGACAGGGTGTTGTCCCGGTCCGCCACCAGCGCGTTGCCCAGCAGCGGCGCGGTGCGAGCCAGCGGGTCGAACGACGCCTCCGCCAGCCGGATGAGGTACTCCTCCTGCTGCACGCGGCCCAGCAGCTCCGAGCCGCCGCGCGTGTACGCGGAGAAGGCGCGCTCCGTGCCGTCCGCCTGCCGCTCACGCCAGACGTGCAGCTGCACGCCGGTGTCCCTCGCCACGTCCAGGGTGCGCAGGCCGCTGACCGGCCGCGCCGTCTGGTGGAACACCCACCCTGACGGCGTCGCCAGCGTGGTGCCCCCCGCCTTGAGCGCCGTCGCCACCGCCGCGCCCGGCGCCGCCGGAGCCCGCGTGGCTGATGAAGGGGTGCGCTCCGCCGCGAGCGCTCCAGCAGGAACCGCCAGGGTGCAGCCCAGCACCAGCGCCGTCACCGGCCGCCAGCCACCACGAGACGTCGAGAACCGCTTCCGCATGTTCTGCATGTCGTGCACTCCCCTCAAAAGGAGAAAAACATGTAATACGCATTAATGCCGTATTTCAAGTCCTTGCCACTCAGTTGCAATAGGGCGTGCTTTTTGCGCCAGGGACGTTCGCTCCGAGTAGGCTCAGGTGGTTCTGGCTGGGTGGAAGTAGCTGGAATCTCTCAAGAATCAGGAGTGTAAGAGCCACACACTGAGCGGAAACAAACCGTGGGAAAGGTCGATAACCTCAATACCCATGACTTCCATCAATCCGAACCGTCCCACGCCGACGTTCCAGCCGACGCAGTCGACGGTCCCCGCCAACCGCCCCGCGAGCGCGCCGCGGACGCAGGCCCCCGCGCAGCAGCCGCCCGAGGCGCAGGCCGCGGCGGAGCGCAACCGCGACTCGTTCTCGCCCGCCGCCGCGCTGCGCCCCTCGGGCCGCGCCCGGGTGACGACGCAGGGTGACAACTTCGTCCTGGAGGCCCAGGGGCAGGTGGGCAACCGCGGCTCGACGCCCCGGGGCGGTGTGCCGACGCGGCTGGGGCCGGTGAGCGCGGGCGGTTCGTTCGGGCTGCAGGGCAGCCTGCGCGTGGAGGTGCCGCGCGAGGGCGCCACGGACGCCATCCGCAATGGCCAGCTGCCCAACCCCGCCGCTCCGGAGACGTGGCCGGTGGGCACCCGCGCCCGGGCGGAGGTCCAGGGCCAGGCGGGCTTCAACGCGGGCCTGCGCGCGGGCCCGGGCCGGCTGGGCGAGCGGCTGGGGCTGAGCACGTCGTACGACCGCACCCAGACGCAGCGCTATGAGGTGCAGCGCACGTCGGAGGACACCGTGCGCGCCACGGTGACGGGCCAGGGCCGGCAGCAGGACGCCACCAACATCCGCGGCCTGGAGGGCCGGCAGGATCAGCGCCTGGGGCAGACCCAGTCCGCGGACTTCAACATCCGCACGCCGGAAGGCCGCGCGGCCTATGACGACTTCATGCGCACCGGCCAGCTGCCCCGCGAGAACGGTGCGGGCGTGAGCAACGTGCAGCGCACGGACACGCTGGATCAGACCCGCCAGGGACGCGTGCTGGGCCAGGAGGTGGCCTCCTCCGAGCGGCGGACGGCGCTCGGCGCGGACGGCGCGGGTGATCAGACCGTGCGTCAGACGGACCGCAACGTGGCGGGCAGCACCCAGTCCACGGAGATGCAGGTGGGCGCGGACGGCAACGGCCGGGCGCGCACGGCCATCAACGACTCCGTGGTGGCGACCACGACCACGCGTCCCGGCCAGTCCCCGGAGACGAGCTACGAGCTGACCTTCACGGATCCGAACGCGGCGTCCATCGCGCGCGGCGCCTTCTCCCGCGACGACGCGGCGGCGTCCGGCACCGGCCCGTTCTCCGTGCGCCTCAACGAGCAGCAGGCGCGCGCGCTGGTGGAGCGCACCATGGGCCAGGGCCTGCAGGGCGGCCAGCAGGCGCTGGACCGCGCCTTCCGCACGCTGTCCACGGGCGGGCAGCAGACCTTCGCCACGACGCTCTACAACTCCACGGTGGACACGCAGCGCCCCAACGCCGCGCGCCGCCCGCTGGAGTCCATGCCGGCGGAAGCCCCCGCGCAGCCGCGCCCCCCGGCCGAGACCGCGCCGATGTCGTAGTCCCGCCGTCCCGGGCGGGGTATGGGACCTCCCATCGATGAGGTCCCCTCCCCGCCCCTCCGGTCCGCATGCATGACCTGAACGCACGGGTCGGCACGCACGACCTGCTCTTCCTCACGCTGGACACGCTCCGCTACGACGTGGCCCGGGAGGAGCTGGAAGCAGGCCGCACCCCTACCCTGGCCGCGCTGCTGCCCGGCGGCCGGTGGGAGGAGCGGCACACCCCGGCGAGCTTCACCTACGCCGCGCACCAGGCCTTCTTCGCGGGCTTCCTCCCCACCCACGTCACCCCGGGCCGGCACCCTCGCCCCTTCGCCCTGCGCTTCGAGGGCAGCGAGACGACGGGCCCCGGCACCTGCGTGCTGGACGCGCCGGACCTCGTCACGGGACTGGCCGGGCGCGGCTATCACACGGTGTGCATTGGCGGGACGGGGTTCTTCAACCAGAGGAACCCCCTGGGCCGCGTCCTCCCGGGCCTCTTCTCCGAGGCGCACTGGGACCCCACGCTGGGCGTCACCGACCCGCGGTCCACGGAAAATCAGGTATCACTCGCGGTGAAAATCCTGGGGTCACTGCCCCGGGAGCAGCGGGTGTTCCTGTTCATCAACGTCTCCGCGCTGCACCAGCCCAACCGGCACTACGTGCTCGGGGCGACGGAGGACTCCAAGGCGACGCACGCGGCGGCCCTGGCGTACGTGGACAGCCAACTGCCGCCCCTGTTCCAGGCGCTGAGCCGGCGTGGCCCGGCGTTCTGCATCGTGTGCTCGGACCACGGCACGGCGTACGGCGAGGACGGCTACACGGGGCACCGGCTGGGGCACCCGGTGGTGTGGACGGTGCCCTATGGCGAGTTCGTGCTGCCGGTAGACTCCGCGCCATGACGCGCCTGGAGTCGATGCTCGAAGGGACGCCGTACGTGGCGTACCTCTACGGCTACCCGCACAAGACGGCCTACCGCCCGCTCACGCCCGCGCTGCCGCTGGAGGACGTCTGGGCGAAGGAGCGGCGGGACGCGCTGTTCCTCTACCTGCATGTGCCCTTCTGCGAGATGCGCTGCGGGTTCTGCAACCTCTTCACCGCCGCGGGCCCGAAGGAGGACGTCGTCGAAGCGTGGCTCGCCGCGCTGAAGCGCGAGGCCCGCCGGGTGAAGGAGGCGCTGGGGCCGGCCACGTTCGCGCGCGCCGCCATTGGCGGTGGCACCCCCACCCTGCTGGACGTCGCGGGGCTGGAGACGGTGTTCGACCTGGCGGCGGAGCTGGGCGTGGACCCTCGCGATGTGCCCATGTCCGTGGAGGTGTCGCCGGAGACGGTGGACGCGGACAAGGTGGCGCTCTTGAAGGCCCGGGGCGTGGACCGGGTGAGCATGGGCGTGCAGAGCTTCCTGGAGTCGGAGGTCGCCTCGGTGAAGCGGCCGCAGAAGACCGCTCAGGTGGAGGCCACGCTGGACCTGCTGCGGAGCGCGGGCTTCCCCACGCTCAACCTGGACCTCATCTACGGCATCGAGGGCCAGACGGTGGAGACGTTCCTCCACTCGCTGGAGGCGGCGCTGCGGTACGCGCCGGAGGAGCTGTACCTCTACCCGCTCTACGTGCGGCCCCTCACCTTCCTGGGCAAGAAGTCGCGCGCGTGGGACGACCTGCGGCTGTCGCTCTACCGGACCGGCCGGGACTTCCTCCTGTCTCGCGGCTACACGCAGGTGTCCATGCGGATGTTCCGCGCGGCGCATGCTCCCGCGGCTCGCGGCGCGGTGTATCGCTGCCAGGAGGACGGCATGGTGGGCCTGGGCGTGGGGGCGCGTTCGTACACGGGCGCGGTGCACTACTCGTCCGAATACGCGGTGGCATCGCGCGAGGTGCGCGGCATCATCCAGGCGTACAGCGAACGGGACACAGCGTCCTTCGGTGAAGTGCGCTACGGCTTCGTGCTGGACGCGGCCGAGCAGCGCCACCGGCACCTGGTGCTGTCGCTGCTCGCGGAGGGCGTGGACCCGGGCGTGTACCGCCAGCGCTTCGGCACGGACGCGAAGGTGGACTTCCCGATGCTCGCGGAGCTGGAGGCGCACGGGCTGGCGCGCGACGTGGACGGCGTGTTCCAGCTCACTCCGGCGGGCGTGGAGCGCTCCGACTTGATTGGCCCCTGGCTGGACTCGGAGGCCGTGAGCGCGCGCATGGCGGAGTACGCCTGGCGATGAAGCTCACCGTGCTCTACCGGGGCCCGCTGTCCGGCTGTAACTACGGCTGCGAGTACTGCCCCTTCGGCAAGTGGAAGCAGAGCGAGGAGGAGCTCACGAAGGACCGCGCGGACCTGGAGCGGTTCCTCCAGTGGGTGGAGTCGCGCACGCAGGACACCGTGTCCGTGTTCTTCACGCCGTGGGGCGAGGCGCTCATCTGGCCCTGGTATCAGCAGGCACTCGCGCGGCTGACGCACCTGGCCCACGTGGAGCGCGCGGCGGTGCAGACGAACCTCTCCTGCCGGCTGGATTGGCTCACGGACTGCCTCACGGAGAAGCTGGGCATCTGGGCCACGTACCATCCGGAGTGGATGAAACGTTCGCGCTTCCTCGCGCAGTGCGAGCGGCTGTCGGAGCAAGGCGTGCGGCACAGCGCGGGCATGGTGGGCTTCCGGCGCTTCGCGGACGAGGCGGAGGCCCTGCGCCGCGAACTGCCCGAGGACACGTACCTGTGGATCAACGCGGTGAAGGATGGCCTGGATGCGTACACGCCCGAGGACGTGGAGCGCTTCACCCGCATCGACCCGCTCTTCCCGGTGAACAACACGCGCCATCCCAGCCGGGGCCGGGCCTGCCGTGGCGGCGAGTCCGTGCTGTCGGTGGATGGTGACGGCACCGCGTACCGGTGCCACTTCATCAAGGAGCCATTGGGCAACCTCTATGCGCCGGACTTCGATGCGGCGTTGAAGCCGCGTCCATGCTCGAAGGACACGTGCGGGTGTCACATCGGCTACGTGCACCTGGAGTACCTGGAGCTGGATCGCGTGTTCGGCTCCGGTCTGCTGGAGCGTGTGCCGGCGACGCGGCTGTGGACGGGCGGCGCTCAGCGCAGCGCTTCGCGGATCTCCCAGTCATAGACGGACAGCCCGTCGCGCGTGAGGCCGGGGAGCAGGTCCCCGAAGGCGTTCGCCTCCAGCACGCGGTGGCCGTGAAAGAAGTCCTCGAACATCAGGTCGATGCCCACGTGGAGGCAGTCGTGCGCGCGGGCCACGGCGCGGCAGCTCTCCATCGCGGCTTCCAGTTCGTGGGGTGGCACCGCCGCGTGGAAGGCGTCCATGTCCCCCCGGTAGCCGCCCAGATGCAGGTTGGTGATGGGCAGCCGGCTCTGGCGCACGACGGTGAAGACGGGCTCGCCGCGCACCGCGAGGACCCGACAGTCGAACATGTCCCCGCCCAGCCGGGCCTTGGGCCGGGATTCCTCCACCTGTGAGCCCTCGCGCAAGAGGAAGGACAGCACCGCGTCCACCTCCCGCGCGTCCGTCACCCGGCGCACCTTGAGGGAGTTGAACCAGCCGGTGGCGCCCCGGTGCAGGCTGGTGAGCAGCGAGCCTTGTGCCAGGCCAGGCCGGTACACGGCGAGGCACGACGCGGACGAACCGCAGGACAGCTTCACGAACGCCTCGCGGAAGCCCGCCTCGCGAAGGGTATGGCGCAGGGCCTCCGGTGTCGTGCCCGGAGCCACGTCCAGGAACGGCGGAACCGGGATGCCCAGGCCCGCGTACCGGCGCGACGTGGTCCGCTTATCGAACAGGTCCGCGATGGCTCCCGGCGAGGACAGCACGCGCCAGTGGGGACGCTGGGCGAACCGCGTGGCCAGGTCATCCAGCACGCGCAGGAAGCCCAGGTGGTGCTGCCGGGGACACAGCACGCGGCCGTGTTCATCTGGCAGTGCTTCCAGTTGCTCGGGCGTCACGGTGTCGCAGCCCGCGCCGAGCGCATCCGCGTAGCCGCGCTGGAGGAAGGCGCGCTCCACGGCCGCGTCCTCCCCCGCCGCGTCGATGCGGACGATGCGCTCCGTGTCGGGCAGCTCCAGGAGGACGTCGGGAGCGCGGGCCACCGTCTCCCACGCCACCACGTGCGCGGGAGGGAGCCCGGCGCGAACCAGGGCCTCCTGGAAGAGCGTGACGCGCCGGTTCCCGGGGTTGCCGATGATCAGGAACGGCGGCATGGAGACGGGCTACTCGCCCACGGCGGCGTAGCGCGACTCCTCGTCGTAGGGCTCGCGCTGGTTGCCACTCGCCACGGACTTCGCGACGTTGGCCACGGTCTTCTGCCCCGCCTTCGTCAGGAAGTTCTGGGTGACGTCCAGCGTCTTGAGGTGCGCGAAGGCCTTGGCGTTCTGGGCCAGCGTGTCCGCGCCCGCGTCGCTCATGGTGCCCATGGACAGATCCAGCGCTTCAATCTGGGCCAGGATCTTCGACTTGGACAGCGCCGCGCACAGCTCGTCCGTGAACTCCGCGTTGCGCAGCCCCAGCTTGCGCAGGGCCGGCACGCCCTCCGCGTCGAGCAGCGGCTTGAGGTCCTTCACCCCGCCGCTCGCGCCGTAGTTCTCCTGGCCGAACCAGATCTCCAGCGACTCCAGCTTCGGCCACTTCGCCTTCACGATGTCCTTCACCGAGCCCTGGCCGAGGCCACCCGTCTCCACGGTGAACGAGCGCAGCTCCGGCAGGTCGATCTTCCCGAACCCGATCTCACCGCCGCGCACGCGCAGCTCCTGGAGCCGGGGGTAGACCTTGTAGAGCGGCTTGAGGTCGCCCACCTGCGTCCAGGAGATCTCCGTCTCGTCCGGGAACTCGAAGTCGCCGATGAACAGCGAGCGCAGCGGCGGCGCGGGCTTCGCCTTCGCGAGCACCGTCAGCGCTTCGTCGTAGTCGTTCTCGCCGTCGAAGCTGGCCATGCCCAGGGTCAGACGGCTCAGGAACCGCGCGGAGGGATGGGCCAGCAGCTCGGCCAACAGGTCCGCGATGTCCGTCGTGGAGTCGTAGTCCACCTGGCCCAGGCGGGCCTCGCGGATGTAGCCCAGGTGCCACTCGAGCTTGAGGGACTCGTCGGAGATGGCCTCCGTCAGCGATTCGCCCAGGAGCTCGTTGGCGTGGTCCTCGATGAGCTTCGCCACCTTCTTGCGCGTGGCCGCGGGCGCGTTCAGCGCGGAGTGCTGGAGGAGGATCAGCTCAGCGCGCGGGTCTCCCTCACCCTTGAGCCATTCGGCGTAGGCGAGATAGCCCTTCTCGTCGTCGGGGTTCGCGAGGATGGCGGCCTCCAGGTCCGGGTTGACGGCGGACTCGGCGGTGGCCTCTCCGCCGTCGCTGTCCTCGCCTTTGGCGAGCGTGTAGCCCTTGCCTTCCTTTTCGCGGATCTGCGAGTCGTAGGCCTTCTTCGCCTCCGCCTTGGAGTCGAACTCCTCGACCTTCTCCTGGCCGTCGGTGCCGATGCGGCCCCAGCGCTTGGTCAGCGTGGTGCCCTCCAGGGTGATCTCCCAGAACTTGCTGGAGCTGCCTTCCGTGAACTCGTAGCGAGGCATCGCGCGTCCCTTTGGCGAAGAACGCCCGGGACGCTAGAGGAGCCCTCCAGCAACCTCAAGGCTCAGGGGCGCAGCAGCACCAGCTCCACGCGGCGGTTCAGCTCACGGCCGCGAGGAATCAGGTTGGGGGCCTTGGGGCTGCGGTCGCCCAGGCCCACGGCCTCCACGCGGGACGGGGCCACGCCGGCGCGGATCAGCATGTCGGCCACGGCGCGGGCGCGAGCGTCGGAGAGGCTCTGGCGCGCGGGCTCGGGGACCTCGCGCGAGTCGGTGTGGCCCTCGATGCGCAGGCGGGCCTTCGGGTCGCGCACGAGCAGGTCCACCGCCAGGTCCAGGCCCGTGAGCGAGGCCTTGGCGGGCACGGGCTTCTTCTCGTCGAAGCTCAGGGGATCGGGCAGCTCGATGCGGCCCTCCTGCACCTTGGCGGCCTTGGCGGCCTTGGGCGCGGGCACCAGCGCGAAGGCGAGCGACGTGTCCGCCCCGGCGGCCAGCTCCACCTGGCGCGTCTGCGCGAGGAAGCCGTCGGCGATGAGGTCCACGGTGTACGCGCCCGCGGACAGGGGCACGTCCTGCGGCTTCTTGCCGGGCACGGTGAGCTTCAGGGGCTCGCCCGTGCCGCGCACGAAGGCGGTGGCGTTGGTGGGCTTCTTCGACGTCACCTGGAGGCGCAGGCGGCTGGCGGCCACCGGCGGGCGCTCCACGGGCGGCGTCACGGAGACGACGGTCGTCGTGGGCTTCACGCCCGCGTCCGGCGTGGGCTGGGCGACCTTCACCGGGGCGCCGGCATCCACGGGCGCGGGCTTCACGGGCGGCGGCGCGGTGACGACGGCGGGCTCGTCCTTCAGCGGCTGGATCATCTCCGCGGTGACGGCGTGGGTGAGCTTGAGCTTGAGGCGCGGATCCGGCGCGTTGGGCACGACGCTGGGGGACGCCTTCACCACGACGCGCAGGCCGCGCTGGGTCTGGAAGCCGACGGAGGCGGTGATCTTCCAGAGGAAGCCGTTGGTCTCGCTGAACAGGCTCCAGGAGCCGTTGGTGTACGTGACGCGCGAGACGAGGGTGTGCTCGCCGGGTTCGACCTTCAGGTTCGCGAGCCGGTGGACACCGGGCGCGTTGAGCTCCTCCAGCCCCGGGACGGCGAGCGGTTCGCCATCCAGGAGGAAGTCGGTCTCCACGAGCCGGTAGCCGTCCTCGGGCTTGAAGCCCGCGAAGAGCACCTGCACTTCAGAGGGGGATTCGGGGACCATGTCGCGCAGCTGGCGTTCCAGCTCCGCGCGCACCTGTTCCTCGCGCGTCGGCTCCGCCGCGAACGCGCCCGGGGCGAGGAGTCCGGCGAGGACCAGGGACCCGAATTTGAGGAAGGAGGAATCCACGAGGCGCCATGCAGCATGGCACAAGGTGCCCCGGGACGATGCAGGGATACATCCCTGTAGGGCGAGCAGGCGTGCGCGTCCGTCAAGTTTCGGGGATCTGGTTGAAGGCCTGGCGGTGAATCCCGCGTTCCAACCAGTCCTGGCGCAGGGAGGCCGGGATGGATCATCCTGTTCCGTGCATGGATCCGCGGACCGAATCCCCTCCGACGCCTGTCCCCTCCTCTCCCAAGTCGGCGTCCCGCTTTTCACGGCGGGCGTGGGCCTGGAGCGCGGTGGGCGCGGTGGTGACGCTGGGGGTGCTCGCGGGGATGGTGCGGGTGGAGCGCTCCGCGCGAGGCCCGGTGCTCGTCCAGGTGGGAGAGTGGGTGGATGTCCCGGCCCCGGTGGCGGGGCAGGTGATGTCGGTGCACGTGGGGCTGAGCCAGAAGGTCCAGGCAGGTCAGGTGGTGGCGCGGCTGGAGACGGCGTCCGGGGCCGCGGAAGTGGTGGCGCCCCTGGCGGCGATGGTGGGCCGGGTGTCGGTGACGAAGGGGGCGCGGGTGGGGGCGGGGCAGCCGGTGGCGAGCCTGTTGAACCGGGACGCGGTGCTGCCGTCGCTCTACGTGCTGTTCTCGGAGGACTACCGGCCGGAGTTGGCCCCGGGAATGACGTTGGAATTCCAGACGCCGGGCATGCCCCACCCGCTCGAAACGGTCATCGAGCAGGTGGAAGGCCCGGAGGAGTCGCTCCAGTTCACGAAGGCGCAGCAGCGAGACGCGGCGTACCCGGAAGGCGCGGTGCTGATCCGGGCGCACGTGCCGGCCCGGAACTACGAGCGTGACGGCAAGAAGCGCGTCTACCAGGACGGCGAGTCGGGCCGGGCCCAGGTGAAGCTGGGCACGCAGCGGTTGCTCGTCGCGTGGTTCCCGGGCTTGCGTGATGCGCTGCCGTGAGGCGGCCCGATGCTCAGGCCCCCTGACGCGACAGCCGGCGTTCCAGACGCTCCAGGCGGAGCTGGTGGTCCTCGGGCAGCTCCACGGGGGCGGCGAGCCTGGCGTGGTACAGGGCCCGGGGCAGGTCCTTGAGGGAGTGCTCGTAGAGCTTCGTCAGGGACAGGTGCAGCACCGCGCCCTGCCCGGGCTTCGCGAACGTGAGCGCACGTTGCAGGTGCGCCACCGCCGTCTCGCAGTCCCCCGAGCGGCGGCAGAGGCGCGAGGCCAGCACCAGCGCTTCGATTCCCACCGGGCCTCCGCTCTCCGCCGCGGCCTTCGCGAACGTCAGCGCCCGCGCCGCGTCCCCTGCCCTCTCCGCCACCTGCGCGAAGCCCAGCAGATCCCGGGGGTCCTGCTGCTCCGTGCCTTCCGACTGGAAGCGGCGCACCAGATCGCCCATCAGCGCCGCCAGCAGCAGCAGGTCCTTCTGGTTGTGCTCCAGCACCGGCACCAGCTCCGAACCGTCCGTGCCTCGCAGGAAGCGGAAGTACAGCTCCGGGATCAGTGAACCGTCCACGTCCCCGACCCGGTGATGCCCCAGCACCTTCGACTCCAGGTGCACCAGCCGCGCGCCCTCGCCGCGGTGCTTGAACACGCGCCGCGCGCAGTGCAGCAGGTCCAGGTGCGGCAGCTCCTTTGGCACCGGCACCCGGTTGAGCACGAAGCGCGTGCGGAGCAGCGGCCAGTCGAAGCTCTTGCCGTTGTACGTGACGAGACAGGACGACGACGCCATGCGCTCGGCCAGCAGGCGAAGCATGGGCGCCTCTTCTCCCATGCGCCGCAGGAAGAGCTGCTGCACGCGCATCGAGCGGCCCTCGAACCAGCCCAGGCCCACCAGGAACGGCACCGTGCCCGTGCCGCCCGCGAGCCCCGTCGTCTCCGTGTCCAGCATCAGCATCCGCGTGAAGTCCACCGACTCCAGCTCCGGATGCAGCGCCAGCCCCGCCACCAGCCGCGCCTCCACGTCGAGCGCCGCCGCCACCGGCGCCGTGCCGTGACGGTGGTCCGGCGCATACACCTGATCGGCTACGTGCACCGTGCCATGCGGCGTCGACCGGGCCTCCACAGGCAGCGCCCGAGGCTCGGGGACCGGCGCCACCGCCTTCCGAGCGGACGCCGTGCCCTGACGCTCCGCCCAGAACGACAACATCTGGCGCAGCTCTTCCACCCGTGGATCCGAAGCGCCATCCGCCGCGCCGCCGCGCTTCGCAGCGAACCGCCGCCGCGCCTCCTCGCGCAGGTCCACGAGGCCGTCCGCCCGTGTGGCCTCCTGGGAGGGAACGTCCTGAGGAGGAGGCACATCGAGGGCAGGTTCCCCCTCCCCGTCCATGGACATGCGCTTGCGCAGCGCCTGGACCAGCACCTCCGCGATGGTGGTCGTCCCCGCCTCTTCCACCGGCGGAATCCGCGCCACCTCCGCGCCCTGCGCGCGAGCCTCCACCGCCGGTGTCTCCACCACGGCGTTCACGGGCGCCCGGGCCTGACTGCCGGGGCCCGCGTTGGTGAGTCGGGACAGCTTGCGCTTCAGGTCCATGCCGCGCCCGTGCTCCTCACTGCACCCCGGCGACGCCGAGCGCCGCCAGCAGGTCCAACGCCAGCCGCTTGCGCGGATGCGACCCCGACTGCGCGCTCCCCGGCTGCCCACCCGCCGCGGGCCCGATGCACGCCGGACACCCGTCCTCGCATGGGCATGACTCCAGCAGCTTGCGCCCTCGCAGGAGCAGCTCCTCGCGCTGATCGTACAGCCGCGCCGCCAGCCCCACGCCACCGGGCACGTTGTCGTAGAGGAACAGCGTCGGGTCGAAGCCCACGCCCCCCTCCTTGCGCGGCGGACCGTCCGGCTCGTCCTTGCTGCCCAGCGTGCGGCCCAGATCGCGCGGGTCGCTCATCAACCCCACGCACGCCACCGTGCGCAGCGCGGAGCCCAGGCCTCGCAGCGCGTCGATGACCGCGGGCCGGGGCGCGTCCATGCTCCGCACCACCGCCTCCGGCACCGTCAGCCACAGCGCCGACGTGTGCATCTGCATCTCCGGCAGCCGCACGTCGCCGTAGCCCACGTTCTCGTGCGTGTGGAACTTGATCTTCTTGTAGCCGACCACCTTCTCGATGACGGACACCTCGCCCAGCCCCGCGTGCAGCGCGGGCCCCAGCGGCGCGCCCTGGTCCTCCTGGATGACGCTGACGCGCACGTTCGTCATCGCGTCCGTGAAGTAGTCCGGCGCCACCTTGCGCACGAACGCCTTGTGGTTCTCCAGGTCCAGCATCTCCACCTGATACTGCTCGGAGTCGTGCTGGTAGATGGCCTGCTCGTGCAGCTGCGTGTGCGCCGAGCGGAAGTCCATCTCCGCCAGCGTCTTGTCCGTGCCGCGCTCGATGACCACCACGTTGTCCCAGCCCACGCTGCGCAACGACACGTGGTGCGCTGGATATGCGTCCGAAGACCAGTGGAACATCCGCCGCCCGCCCTCCGGCGCCTGCGACGGGTGCACCACCTGGTGCTGCGTGAGGAAGTCCAGCGCCTCCGTGGTGTTCTCCACCGGCACGTCGCCGAACGCGTCCCCTTCCTCGAAGGGCAGCTCGAACGCCGCGCACTTCAGGTGCTGGACCAATATCTCCACGTTGTCCGGATCAATCCGCGCATGCTCCACCGGTGCTCCCGTGAGCGCGCGTGGATCCGCCGCGAAGTACTGATCCAACGGCGCGCTGGACGTCACCAGCAGCGCCAGGCTCCCCATGCCGCGCCGGCCCGCTCGGCCGAAGCGCTGCGCCAGCGCCGCCACGGAGCCCGGGTAGCCCGCGCACACCACCGCGTCCAGCGACCCGATGTCGATGCCCAACTCCAGCGCGTTGGTGGCCACCACGCAGCGCACCTCGCCCGCGCGCATCGCGGCCTCCGTCGCGCGGCGGGTGCCCGGCAGGTAGCCGCCCCGGTAGCCCTGGATGAGCGACGGGTCCAGCTTCTCCTCCACGAACCGGTCGCGCAGGTACTTGAGCATCACCTCCACGTTGTTGCGCGACTGGCCGAACAGCAGCGTGGACACGCCCGCGCGCACCAGGTCCGAGGTGAGCCGCACCGCGCTCTTGAGATAGCTGGCGCGGATGCCCAGCTCCGCGTTCACCACCGGCGGGTTGTAGACCAGCACCCGGCGCTCGCCGGACGGCGCCCCGCTCTCCGATACGAGCGCCACCTCGCGCCCCAGCATCCGCTCCGCGTGCGCCTTCGGGTTGCCGATGGTCGCCGACGCCAGGATGAACGTGGGCGATGCCCCATGGAACCGCGCCACCCGCTGCAACCGCCGCAGCACGTTCGCCAGGTGCGAACCGAAGACGCCCCGGTACGTGTGCAGCTCGTCGATGACGACGTAGCGCAGGTTCGAGAACAGCCGCGCCCAGTTCGCGTGGTGCGGCAGGATGCCCGTGTGCAGCATGTCCGGGTTGGTGAGCACCACACCCGCGCGCTCCCGGGCCGCCCGGCGCGCGTCCCCCGGCGTGTCACCGTCGAAGGTGATGGCGCCGTGGCCCAGGCCCGCCTCGCGCATGAACGCGCGCAGCGATTCCTCCTGGTCGCGAGACAGGGCCTTGGTGGGGAACAGGTAGAGCGCCCGCGCTTCCGGCTCGCGCGCGAAGCGATCCAACAGCGGCAGGTTGTAACAGAGGCTCTTTCCGGACGCGGTCGGCGTGGCGATGACCAGGCTCTCCCCGTCGCGGGCCCGCTCGAAGGCCTCCGCCTGATGGGAGAAGAGCTGCTCCACACCCCGGCGCTTGAGCGCGTCCCGGACCTGGGGGGACAGCCCCTCCGGCAGCGGCGCGAACACGCCAGCGCGGGCCGGCGTCACGGCGTCGTGGACGATGTTCGGCCAGACCTGCCGGTCCGTCCGCCATCCCTGGAGGACTGCATCCAGCCCGCGAGCCCCCGACCACGGCGTGCGGCGCGGGCCGGAGAAGGCCTCGGTTTCCTTCTCGGGCTTCATAGGGCCGGCCACTGTACAGACGTGTACCCGGAAGGACAACGCGCGTCAGGACCCACCACGGCGGTCTTTTGGGGGCCCATCACCCACATTCCCACCCGACAGTAGCCGGCCCGATTCCCTGCTGGACAGGCGGCTCCGGCGGACCTCGACGGGCCTCCGGCGCGGACCCTAGTGTCCCGCGCCCGTGGCGCTCGCGATCTTCCTCTTCACTTACATCTTCATCGCCGGGGCGAGGCTGCCCTTCATCAAGCTGGACCGTCCCGGAGGTGCCCTGCTGGGCGCCACGCTGATGGTCGTCGCCGGGGCCGTCACGCCCGCGGAGGTCTTCGGTCACAGCGCGGACCGGGGCCAGCAGGCCATCGACATGGACACGCTCGTCCTCTTGCTGGGGATGATGCTGCTGGCCGTGTACCTGGCGCAGGCGAACTTCTTCCGCGCCGCCGGGGCCAAGGCCCTCAAGGTCGCGCACACGCCGCGGCTGCTCCTGGTGGCCGTGACGTTCGTGAGCGCGTTCCTGTCCGCGTTCCTCGTCAACGACACCGTGTGTCTGTTCCTCACGCCGCTGGTGCTGGTGGTGGTGGAGGACGCGCGCCTGCCGCCCGTGCCGTACCTGCTCGCGGTGTGCATGGGCAGCAACAGCGGCTCCGTGGCCACCTTCACCGGCAACCCGCAGAACATGCTGATCCAGGGCGCGTCCGGCCTGGGCTACGCGCGGTTCGCCGCGTACATGGCCCTGCCCGCGGTGCTCTCCACGCTCATCGTCGCCGTGGCGCTGCTCTACCTCTTCCGCAAGGAGCTGCCGTCCGCGCGCTTCGAGACGCACCCGCCCCCGCTGGAGGTGGATCGCCGGCTGCTCGTGCTGGGGCTGGGAGGCCTGCTGGGCGTGGTGGTGGCGTTCTTCGCCGGGCTGCCCATGAGCTGGAGCGCGCTCGCGGGCGGCGTGCTGGTGATGACCCTGTCCGGGCACGAGCCGCGCGAGGCCCTGGAGCGCGTGGACTGGGTGCTGCTGCTCTTCTTCGCCAGCCTCTTCGTCGTCGTGCACGGGGTGCACAAGGCGGGCTGGGCGGAGGAGATCCGCCACATGTTCTCCCCGCTGATGGCCGGGCCTCCGTGGCGCGAGACGCTGGGCTTCGCGGGCCTGACGCTGGTGGCGTCCAACCTCTTCAGCAACGTGCCCTTCGTGATGCTGGCGCGCGCGTGGGTGCCGTCCATGCAGGAGCCGGAGCTGGCGTGGCACGTGCTCGCGCTGGGCTCCACGCTCGCGGGCAACCTCACGCTGGTGGGCAGCGTGGCGAATCTCATCGTCTTCGAGGCCGCGCGCGGCAAGGTCCGCATGGGCTTCATGGACTACCTGCGCGTGGGCGTGCCCGTGACGCTGATCAGCTTCGCCGTGGGCCTGGGTGTGCTCCTGGCGGAGCACGCCCTCTTCTAGGCATCCGGATCCGGCAGCTCGCCCGGGGGCAGCTGGTGCTCGGGCGGAGTGGGCGCGGGGGTGACGGCGGAGGGCACGGTGTCCGGCGCGTTGCTGCCCGAGGGAGCCGCGCCCTTGCGGTTCGTGGGCGTCAGGTCCTTCACGAACATGTCCGCCACCTTGTCCAACAGGTCCGTCATGGCCAGGCGGAACAGCTCCGGATCCTTGCCGACCTTGAACGGATCCAGGTGCTGCGCGCCCTGCTCCACCGCGTCCAGGTCGAACGGCCGGCGCCACAGCTCCGAGCGCCCGTCCAGCCGGAACATGCGCCCGTAACCCTTGAGGTAGGCCCCGGCGTGCCCGTCATCGCTGCGCATGCCGTAGTCCTGGATGACGAACTCCACGATGGTGTCCGCGCCCAGCGGGGCCATCAAGTCGTAGTCCGGCGCGTTGGCGGGCACCTCCTCCACCAGGAAGCTCTCCAGCGCGGAGGCCACCCGGGCGGGGTCCACCGCGTTCGTCCAGGGGGCCTCTTCCGGCAGGCGCGACAGGGTGGTGACGCGCAGGCGCTCGGAGAGTTCGAAGCGCGTCACCGCCTGCTGCAGCTTCACGGTGAGCCGGCGGTCCGCCTCCTTGGGCTCCAGCTTCTTGAGCTTGTCGGAGTACGCGCTGTCCTCCTGGAACACCTTGCTCTTGGGCCCCGCGCCGTCCTCGATGCGGGAGATGAAGGCGGGCCGCTGGACCCGGTCCAGGTCCGCGCCGGACAGGCGCTGGGAGGCGCAACCGGCGGTGAAGGCGACGAGGACTGCCGCGAATAGGACGCTTCGGCTTCGCACCATGGGGCCCAGGCTATCCCATCCCCGCCCCCCTGGCCTGTTTGTGACCCCCCGAAGGCCTGGGGAGTGTCCGGCGCTGATATGATGCCCGGCCGTGAATCCTCCCCCTTCTGTTCCTCCCGGCCCGGGCCCCAATCGCAAGCGGCGGTTGGGCGAGATCCTGATGGACGCCGGACTGCTCACCGAAACCCAGCTGCGTACGGCGCTCGCCGAGCAGCGCAAGTGGGGCGGCCGGCTGGGCCTCACCCTGGTGCAGATGGGCGTCGTGGACGAAAGCTCCATGGTGCACGCCCTGTCGCGGCAGCTGGCCATCCCCACGGTGAACCTGGACACGCACGTCCCCGTGCCGAACGCCCTCCAGGCGCTGCGCGTGGACATCGCCGAGCGCTACACCGTCTTCCCCATCGCCTACGAGCCCGGCACCAAGATGCTCACCGTGGCCACGTCGGATCCCACCAACGTGGAGTCCCTACAGGAGCTGGCCTTCCACTCCGGCCAGAAGCTCCAGGTGGTGGTGGCGACGGCGTCCTCCATCGAGCGCGCCATCCGGCACCACTACCACGGCGAGGTCACCTCCACGGCCGCCACGCCGCTGAGCTTCGGCATGGAGGAGGCCACGTTCGAGCTGGCCCCGCCCCAGCAGGCCGAACCCGCCGCGCCGCCGCGAACCCCCACGCCGCCGCCGGTGGTGCGCGACATGGAGCTGGCGTCGAAGGTGGAGGCGCTCACGCAGCAGGTGGCGGACCTGGAGCGCATGGTGGCGCAGCAGGCGCGCGTGATGCGCGCGATGATGGACGCGCTGGAGGCCCGGGGCGCGCTGACCCGCGAAGAGGTCCAGGCGAAGGCCCGGTGAACACGGCATGGCGCTCCCCTTCTCCGAAAAGCTGAAGCTGGAGCTGACCGTCACGGCGGGCGAGCAGGCCTTCGCCATTCCGGGCGGCCAGGTGCGGGATTTCTCGCTGCGGATGACGCCCACCGGCTTCCGCTGCGAGCTGACGTTCTGGACCGCGCTGGAGAAGGCGGACGCGGCGCTGTTCACCGCGTTCAGCAAGCCGGACCTGGTGCGGGTGCGGCTGGCGCTGTCCGGCGTCTTCGACCCGCCGCCCGCGCCGCTCGTGGTGCAGGGCATCGTCACGGAGAAGCGCGTCGGCGGCACCGCGCACGGCAAGAAGGACAGCGTGGCGGTGGCCTTCCGCCAGTACACGGTGACCTTCGAGGACCCCGCGCGCGTCCTCTGGAAGCAGCACCGCCCGGTGGAGCTGCACACGGCGAAGAAGCTGTCGGAGCTGCTGGACGCGCACAAGCCCGGCGGCCTGCTGCTCACCTACGACTGGGACGCGCTGGAGGCGAAGCAGGCCCTGGTGTGCCTGGGCATCGGGGATGATCACGCGGCCGCGAGCTTCTACGACTTCGTCCTCTGGTACGTGGACACGCGCGGCGGCGTGCTCACGTATGACAGCCCCAAGGACACGTACACCTTCTCCGCGAAGAAGCCGGCCACGGGCGCCGTCACCGGGCTCAGCCGCAAGCACGTGTCGCGCGTGGACGTGGAGATGCCGCCCGTCATCCGGCACAGCGCGCGGGTGCTCAACGCCTTCGGGGCCGGGGCGACCACGGTGGCGCTGGAGCAGTCCCAGGCAGTGGCGGGCATCCAGCACGACATGCTGGTGCGCACGCCGATCGCGACGGAGGCGGAGCAGCGTCAGTCGCTGGAGAAGGGGCGCCTGCGCGTGCGCAAGCGGCGGCTGCGGCTGACGTTCCTGGACATGCCGCCCATCGCGCTGCACCCGGGGGCGTTGATCAAGCTGGACGGCGGGCGCTGGAGCCCGGACCTCACGGGCCTGGGGGAGGACCATCGCGTCGCGGAGCTGGCCTTCGACGGCGTGGGGCTCCAGGCCGGTCCGCACGACGGGCAGCAGGAGACGATGCAGGGCTTCACGGTCTCCCTGTCCGTGCTGCTGGAGCAGAAGTCGGATCCGGTGCCGGAGCTGCCCGCGTACCGGCCGCCCCGCTACCCCATCTACGTCGAGGGTAAGATGCACAGCCCCGGCGGCGAGGCCTCGGACCGCATCTACCTGCAGGTGGATGATCAGAAGACGTCCGTGACGAACTACCGGGTGGCGATTCCCCTGTGGAACAAGACGGTGAGCGTGCCGGCCGAGCCCGGTGAGTTCCCTGGGACGTTCTACTTCCCGCCGTACAAGAACGAGCGGGTGCTGGTGGCGCTGCACTTCGACCACGCGGCGCTGCACCGCTTCCTGGACTGGGGCGAAGGCGTGCGCATGCCCCAGGACAGCCAGGGCGATCAGATCCTCTTTGGCAAGAACGGCGCGAACCAGACGGCGCTCACGCACGACTTCAAGGACAACAAGCCGGTGTGGAACCTGGGGCGGGTGAACTCCAACGACACGGAGATCATCCGCATGTCGGAAGGGCACCTCCTCATCCAGACGAAGGAGAACCCCGGCGGCGCCGCCACCACGCCCACGTATGACGTGACGCCGCAGGTGGAGACGGCGAAGGGCGACCTCACCGCGGGCGTGGACGGCGCGGTGAGCAACGCGACGGCGGCGTACAAGGAGTCCTCGGCGGCGGTGAACGCCAAGCTGAACGCGGCGACGGAGGAGACGGGCGCGGCCCTCTCCGCCGCGGAGGCCCAGGTGAAGGGCAAGGCCGCTGAATCCCGCGCCAAACTCACCGGCGCGCTCAACGGCGTGGATGGCCAGGCGGGCGCGCTCTCCGGCGCCGCCGCTGAAGCCAAGGCCGCGCTCGCGGGGCTGAAATGAACGAACTGCGCGCCACCGTGGCGAAGCACAAGTCGGCCGTGGAGGGCTTCGGCTCCGGCCTCACGCCGCGCCTCGCCACCGCGAAGGGCGAGGTGGAGACCCTGGCCCAGGGCGTCGTGGAGCAGGTCGCCGCGCTCCGTCCCTCCATCAGCGCGTCGCTGGGGGCGCTGCTCACGCAGGTGACCGCGACGAACGTGACGCTGGCGGACCCCTCCCCTCGCTTCGACGCGCTGGCCTCGGAGGTCGAAGGCCACCAGCAGTCGCTGACCGCCTCCAGCACCACGGCGCGCACGAAGGCGGAGTCGCTGGGCCAGGAGGCGACGGCGAAGAGCCAGGGGCTGGAGGCACAGGCGAAGTCGTCCGCGGAGTCGTCGCAGGGACAGCTCACCGCGCTCCAGCAACAGGTGGCCCAGAAGTGTGACGCGGACAAGAAGTCCTTCGACGCGAAGCTGGCGAAGCGCAAGGGCTCCAAGCAGGAGACGGAGGCCCGCCGCGCGCAGGGCTACGCGCTGATTGATCAAACACGCTCGCAGCTCACGCAGGACCTCACGGGCGTGGGGTCGACCCTCACTGCGGCGCTGGCGGCGGTGCTGGTGCGGCTGACCACCTCGCGCGACGCGGCGACGGGCCGGAGCACCCAGCTCACCTCCACGCTGGACGGCGCGGTGAAGAACCCCGTGAGCGCGCTGAAGACGCTGCACCAGGAAATCGTCAGCGCGGGCACGACGGCGAAGGACACCCACCAGCAGCAACAGTCCGCGCTGGAGGGCCAGCGCAAGACGCTGGTGGATCAGCTGATGGCCGCGGCGGCGGCGGCGGCGGCCATCGTGGATCCGCTGGACACCCAGGTGGCCCCGTCTCTGACGGTGGGCAAGGCGCAGGCGGACGGGGCGCTGGACACGCTGGGCAAGACGATTGGCGGACAGGTGGCCAGCGTCACGGCGCAGCTCACGGCGGTGGAGAAGCTCATCGACCAGGTGCAGAAGCAGGTGGAGACCGCCATCACCACGGTGAGCGGCACCATCGACGGCGTGGTGCAGGGCGCGCTCACGGCGGTGGAGACCCTCAAGGCGCCGCTGAAGGCCACGCTGGAGGCGGCCTTCACCACGCTGGATACCCTGGTCGCGACCATCAGCGCCCTCAAGCAACAGGTGATGGCGCTGTTCGAAGCGCTGCCGCAGATGCTGGAGCAGCTCCAGACCCTCTTCCAGCAGATCGTCGGCTCGCTGGAGTCGCTGCTGGAGCGCGCCATGGGCCTCCTGGACGCCATCCCTGCCGCGGACCTGCCCAAGCCGCTGGTGAGCCCCGCGGTGCAGGGCATCAGCCAGGTGGTGGGGCAGATCACCACGCAGCTGGGCACCCTCTCCTCGCAGGTAGGCACGCAGCTCCAGGCGGTGCAGAAGACCATCGTCTCTCAGGTGGAGACGGTGCAGACCCAGGCCCAGACGCAGATAGACACGGCCACGACGCAGGCCGTGACGCAGATGGGCACGCTCACCCAGTCCGTCCTCCAGGGCATCGAGCAGGCCACCGCGCAGGTGGGCCAGATCGTCGCCGCGGCCGTCACGCAGATTGGCACCGTGAAGGACCAGGGCGTGCAGCAGATCGAGGCCATGAAACAGCAAGTGGCCGCCCGGGTGACGCCGCTGGACACGCAGGTGCCCCAGCGCCTGGAGGCCCTGGACGCCCAGGTGGGCTCCGGCATCGACGCGGCGGTGCAGGCCATGCAGACGGCGAGGGACTCAGCGGAGGGCCAGGTGACGTCCGCCAAGGGCCGGCTGGACTCGCAGCTGGGCGGCACGAAGACTTCCGTGGCGGCCGGGCTGACGTCGCTGGAGCAGGCCCGCGCGAGCGCGGACACGTCGCTCGCCTCCCAGGCGGACTCGGCGCTCGCGGCCTTCAAGCAGCGCGCGGAGGGCCTGAAGACAGGGGCCCAGACGCAGGTGGACTCCGTCTCCACCCAGGCCACGGGACAGAAGCCGCAGCTCCTCTCCCCTCTCGACGCGATTGGCACCCAGCTCCAGGGGGGCGCCTTCGCGAAGCCGGTGACCGCGGCGAACGGCCGGGTGACGTCCGCGCTCAACGCGCTGGGGCCGAAGCTGGACGCGCTCGCGTCCTGAGCCCTCCGCCGCCGCTCCTACTTGGGAGAGGCCAGGGACATCTTGGGCTCGGGCACCTTGGGCGCTTCCGGGGCCTTGGGCGCTTCGGGCGCGGCCGGCGTGGACTCCTGCGCGGGCACGCCCTTCGGCAGGTCCGTGCGGATGCGGCTCTCCTGGAGCTCGATGTCCACCGTCTTGGGCACCGGCACGTCCAGCAGCGCCTGCCACGCGCCGTTGGGCGTGGTGAAGAGGAAGCTCACCGCCACCGCCTGCTCCGGCGGCAGGGGGATCTTCACCTGCTTCGTGCGGCTCGGGTAGATGACCACCGTCTGGAGCACGGAGTCGTCCGGGCTGATGACCTTGGCCGCGACGTCCGCGTAGCCCTCCGTCATCGCCGTCTTCGACACCGTGCGGATGAGCATGTACAGCGGCCGGCCCTGGTTGGTGCCCGCGGGCGCATTGACGTTCACCGTCAGGCTGGGCGCCGCGCAGCTGCCCACCACCACCGCCGTCACCAGCCCCGCCGCCAGCCTCACGCTCCTGTCCTTCATGGCACCACCCCACGGAATGGCGCCCAAGGCTCGCCGCGCAACCCGAAGCTGATCTCCAGCACCTTCTCGTTCGCCGCCAGCCCGCGGCCCGGCAGCACCCACACCACGTTGGACTGGTCCGTCAGCGTCGCGGACTCCAGCAGGCGGAAGCAGTTCCACGACGACTCGGACATCTCCATGGAGCGGTAGCGCTTCCCGTCCCGCTGCGGCGAGCGCAGCTCCACGCCGATGGACGACGGCTGCGGGCTCCACCAGCTCAGGGGGAACTCACCCCACGCCGGCCGCTGGTTGAAGCCGAACGACGCCGCCCCGCCGCACTTCAGGTACGACAGCGTCACGAAGCTGTCCGGCGTGGGCGCCGTCGGCAGCGGCAGCGGACGCACCTGCATGGGGATGGGCCGGGGCTTGCCCTCGTCGTCCCACAGGAGCTTCGACAGGCGGCCCAGCTGGCCCAGCGCGGAGAGCATGCGCGGCGGCAGCAGCAGCCGGGACTTCAGCGGATAGCGCACCGACCAGTCCGTCCCGCGCTCCTCCACCACCGGCGCCAGCACCTGCGTGACGAAGCCCCAGAAGGCCCCGTCCTTGCGGCGCAGGACCTCCAGCTCCACCGGATCCACTTCCTGCGACGCGCTGGGATTGAACGGATAGCGCTTCACCAGCGGGTCCAGCGTGCGGCGGGCCTGGTAGGTCCACTGCTCCGCGATGACACGCTCCAGCTCCGCGCGGCCCCGGTTGCGCACGATGATGAAGGGCTGGCGGAACGGCTGCCGGAACTCGCCCACCAGGCCGTGCTGATCCAGCCACGCGTCCACCCGGCGCAGATACGAGTCCTCCTCCTCCAGCAGCATGCTCAGCGCCACGCGCCCCACGGGCGACAGCATCTCCGCCAGCTGCGAGCCCGCCGAGGACGCCGTCGCGCCAGCGGCCCCGGGCGCCGCGGGAGTGGTGGGGGCGGCGGGCTTCGCGGCAGCGGGCTTCACGCCGGACAGCTCCTGCTGCAGCTGCGACACCAGCGTGGTGTAGGCCGCCAGCTCCACGATCGCGCCGCTCTTGTCCGGCGTCATCAGCTGCACGATCGGCTTGAAGGGCGCCACCGCGTCGCGCATGGGCGCGTAGTACTCGCTCTCCAGCGGGCCCACGCCGGCGCGGGTGGCCACGTCGCGCAGCATCGCCTCCAGCGGAGACGACGGCTGCAGCAGCACGGACAGGTCGCTGGACAGCGAGCCTCGCGGCGTGGTGCGGAAGCGGTAGCCCCGGAACGTCGCGTAGAGGTCCTGGCCGTAGCGCTTCGCGAACGTCTGCACCTTGCCCTGCACGAAGGTGGCGCGCTCCACGGCCTCCTCGCGCGACAGGCTGGACTTGGCGAGCCGCTCCGTGAACTCGTCCACCAGCGGGCTCAGCTGCGCGTCGAAGGCGGCCTTGCCCAGCACCTTGCCCACCACCGGAGCCGTCCCGCTGGTGAACTCCGTGTCGTCGTCCCCCACCCCTTCGGTGGCGACCTCCGACGTCATCTCCCCCGTGCGCGGGTTGAGCGCGTTGCCGTCGAACGGCGTACGGCCCGTCTCCTTCAGCGAGCGCAGCACCTTGTCCAGCAGCTGCCGCGACACGTCCATGGGGCGGAACTCGAAGTCGCGCCGGAGGACCTCCACCTGGTAGCGCGCGTCACCATCGCTGGGGGCGAAGAGGCCGTCCGCGCGGGTGAGCAGCTCCGCGGGCGTCATGCGGGCGGCGGCGCGCAGGGCGGCGTCCGTCTCGTCCTCCATGCGCAGGATGGCCTCCAGCGTCTGGCGGTTCTGGCGCAGCCAGTCCAGCGAGTCCAACAGGCTGCCCACGCCCTTCAGCTGGCTGGCGTCCGGCTCCGCGTCCGACGCGTTGATGAGGTCCATCACCTTGCGGGCGGAGCTGTACGGCGCGCTCTCCACCAGCGAGGCGCGCAGGCGCTCACGGTCGTCCGCCAGCGCGCGCCACCGGGCCAGGTCCAGCTCCTTCGCGGCCAGCGTCTCCTGCAACTGCATGAAGTGGTCGCGCCACGGGCCCAGCAGCCCGTCCATGGTCAGCCAGCCGTAGGGCCAGCGCGTCCAGGGGACGTTCTCGTCGAAGGGCTTGTCGCTGGCGATGACGTAGTTGGCGATCATCGGCTCCGCCAGGCCCATCGCCTCCAGCCAGTTGTGCTCCTGGTCGGTGCTGGCCAGGCTCAACCCGAAGGCCTCCGCCGTCCACCCCAGCTGCTTCTTGTGCGCCCCGTGCACGCTGCGCAGCACGAACTGGCCCAGGTCCTCGTTGCGCGAGGCGTAGAGCACGCCCAGCGTGTAGAGCACCTGCTCCGGACGGCACAGCGTCTCCATGTGGCAGCTGTCATCCACCGAGGGCGCCGGGACGAGCGGCGTGGCGCGCGTGCCGCGGCTGGCGAAGGCGGGCGCGGGCTGGCAGCCGGGAATCTGGCCAGGGCAGCGCCGGCACTGGTCCTGGCACTTCTCCAGCATCGGCTTCAGGTAGGACATCCGGATGCTGCGCGCGAGCCGCGCCCGCAGCTCCTCCCACTCGTCGGTGAAGCTGTGGGTCAGGGGCGGCCAGAAGCGCGTGGCGCCCCAGAGGTCCTCCATCGCCTTCACCGCGTCGCCCGTCTGGGACTCCACCACGGAGCCGGACACGCTCTGGTTGCGCTGCTCCAGCCGCTGCACCGTCACCTGGAACGCGTCCAGCTTGTCCTGCGCGCGCAACAGCAGCCGGTAGAAGTGCGCGTACGCCAGCAGCACCGGCAGGCACCCCACCGCGAGGATGGCCGCGCACCGGCGCAGGTGCGTCCAGCGGTAGTCCCGGACGAGCAGCTCCGCGGGTTGATCCGCCTGCACCGCCAGCGCGCCCGTGGGCTGGGCATCCGCCCCTCCCGAGGACAGGAACACGCGCTGGAGCTTCAGCGGGTACGCCAGCGAGCCGCCCTCCAGCAGCGTGGACACGAAGCGTCCCAGCGCCGCGAATGCATCGCCGCCGCGCGAGTAGAAGGACGCCAGCCGCTCGAACGCGTCCGGCGACAGGGAGGTGAGCCCCAGCGACAGGTACTTCTCCATGGGCTGGAGCGCTTCGCCCAGCTCCCCTTCCCTGCCGGGCGGCGGCACCGCCAGCTCCAGCGGCACGCCGTTCTTCCGGAGCAGCTGCGCGAAGTCCGCGTAGCCGTCCAGCGTGTCCATGTGCGTGAGGACCAGCCGCGTCTCCACGGGCGCCTGGCACACCTCCGACAAGAGATTGACCTTGCCGCGCAGCAGCTGGGTGACGCGCTTCACCTCGTCCGGAGACGTCTCCAGCAGCCAGTCGACCTTTAGGACGATGACGGCCCGGCCCACGTGCCGGCGCCCGAAGGTGGCCTTCCACAGCCGGCGCAGCGCGCGCCGCGCGTGGCGCGAGTCGTCCTCCAGCACGGGCGCGGCCAGCTCCTGCACCACGACCTCCGGCCCCAGGAACACCTTGAGGAGCGGGTCGTCCGTGTAGCTGGGCATGAACTGGCGCTGCTGCCGCTCCCAGTCCACCTCCGCTTCGATGAGGTCCGACTTGCCGCTGCCCGCCGGGCCCAGCACCACCAGCGTGGGGAAGTCCCGCACGGACGCGCGGAAGCGCCACGGCAGCTTCGCCAGGAACTGCTTGCGGATGGCCAGCAGCTGCCCCGACCCGAGCGGCTTCTGCTCGCCCGCGAGCGCAGGTCCGCGCTGCTGCCGCTTGCGCCACCAGAGCGTCACGCCCGCTCCAATGGCCGCGAGCACCACCACGATGCCCAGCACGAGCACCCAGTGGGCCTTCAAGGCCGCCAGCATGGACTGAAGCGCGCCCACGTCAGCCGCCGCTCCTTCCGCCCGGCTTCACGGCCAGCTGGAGCGCTTCCAACACGTCCTCCGCCTCCTCCAGCGTGGACGTCAGCTTCGCGCGCAGCTTCTCCTGCTCCTGCGGCGACGGCAGCATCCCGTCCCCGGGCGGATCCAGCGCCACCAGGCCCTCACGCACGGAGTCCAGCAGCGGCTGCACGCCCTCCTTCAGCGACCCCAGCTCCGCGTCCACCTGCTGCTCCAGCGCGTCCAGCAGCGCGACCGTCTTGGGCGGAGCCTTGGCGGCCGGCGCGGGAGGCCGGCTGTCGTGTGTCGGGAAGGGCCTCAATTGGAGACCCACCACAGGAGGATGGGCAGCCCCAGCACGATGGCCGCCGTCACGGCGTAGTAGTGCACCGGGAAGTCGTAGACGGTGGGCACCGCCGCGGGCACCACCGGCGCGAGCGGCGCCATGGCCGCCGGCTGCGGGATGCGCTGCGAGATGCGGTCCTTGAGTTCGCGGATGCGCTCCGGCTGCCCTACGAGGCGGCCCGTGAAGCCCGCGGCCAGGCAGAAGCGGATCATCTCGAAGACGATGGAGGGCGTATCGTTGCGACGCAACTTCTCTTCCACGAACTCGTAGAAGAGGTCTCCGCCTGCATCAACCTGAAACAGGTTCTGCTGCAGGAGCGGCCAGAGATGTTGCTCCGCGTCCGACAGCCGCCGCAGCACCCACTCATCCAGGAAGAAGACGAAGGGGCGGATCAGATCCTCCACTTCATCCGGGCGCATGTCCGCGCCGAACGCGGCGCGCAGGCGCTCCAACTCCACCATCAGCGCCTGCTCCAGGTGGCCCAGTGCCTCCGGCCCCACCCTGCCCTGCGGCCGGCGCGCACCCGGGGCGGGCTCGGCGGGCAGGGCCCGGTCGAGGAGCTGGCGCACGCGACGCTGCGTGGCCAGGAGTGCGTTCCAATGCTCCAGTTTCATGAGAGTGTTTGACTATGTTGGAAGCTGTAGCGGCCCCAAACCCGCCACCGAGGCCTTGAGATCAACAGTCGCCTCGTTGTTCCAAGCATCAAGCAGGTCCCTCAACTGCTCAAGAAAGCAGATGACGACAGGCTCGAAGCTTTGGTCGAAGGGCTCCATCACGGCTTCATACGCGTGGCGGATCCCCGAACCCTTGAGCGCGCTGTCGGGCACAACACTGAACTTCAACTCCTTGAGCCATGGAAGGACGCGGCGGAACGGGCTCTCCGCGGGGGTCCCCAGGTGACCCAGCAGGGCGACCACCTCGTCGCGGCCCAGCGTGGGCTTGGCCTTCCACGCGAGGAATTGGGTCAACGCCTCGACATCATCCCGTAGCACGCTGTCGCGGTGGGGCTGGAGGCTGCCCACCGTCTGCCATTTCAAGCCTTCGATGTGACGGCCCGGCACGGACACCTCCACCCTGCCCGCCGCCTGCGCGGAGAACTGCGGCTGGTGCCACAGCGCCTCCAACACAATCTTTCGCGGCGCGGTGAAGGCCTCCGGCATGCGCACGATGAGGCTCTGCCGCGAGGCGAGCTTCTCGTCGAAGGTCTCGTCCACCTCGTAGCTGGGGCCCTTGCCGGGCAGGAAGGCGGGCCGCAGCGGGGCCAGGCCTGCCTTGGTCATCTCGAAGACGCCCGTCACCGAGTGCAGCGTGAACTCGCGCCCCGCGCTCATGCTGATGATGGGGTGCTCCGCGCGCGTGCCGTCCGCCACCACCACCTGCGCGGGCTCCGCCTTGAGGTTCACCACCGGCACGGTGAAGAGCTGGAAGAAGTCCGGGTGCAGCGAGCGGCCGATGTTCCAGTCCTTGTCCAGGTCCAGGCAGATGCAGAACCGCATCCAGGAGCTGCCGCGCGGCGGCGGCACCTTCACGTGCACGAAGAGCTGCTGCTCCGGGAACTGGAAGAACGCGCGCAGGCGCTGGAACGGGTGCGCGTAGAGGCCGCTGTCGTCCGGCGCGGGCGGGTCGCGGTTGAAGGACACCTCGCAGGGACTGCCCACGGAGTGCTCATCCGCCTCTTCGTCGTAGACGACGCTCACCTGCTTCACGTGCTTGCGCAGCGCATGGAACACCGCCAGCGACGAGCGGTAGTCGTCCAGGTGCCGCACGTGCAGGCTGAGCACGTCGATGGCGTCCTTGCGCGCGAAGCGGGACTCGAAGCGCAGGATGAGCCGGTGGCCGCTTCTCACCTGCGGCACCACGTCCGTGCCCTTGAGGAAGATGGGCAGCACGCGCAGGTCGCGCTGGAGCCGGAAGGAGCCGGACACCCCTTCCGCGGGCGTCAGGCGCAGCTCCGTGCCCCGGGTGAGCAGCACCGGCTCCACCATCTTCTCCGTGGGCACGGCCTGCGCCATGGCGGCGGCGGGCACGGGCTCCAGGAGGAAGTCGAAGAAGCCCGCGAACAGCCGGCGCCAGGTGGAGCGCAGGTTGTGCAGCGTGGCGTGCCGCGTCTGCACGGAGAAGAACGCCATCGCCTCGATGAGGCGGCGCACGTCCGGGTCCTCGCGATCCAACGGGGCCGCCGGGTGCCGCTCCTGGAAGCGCTGACGGAAGCGCTCCAGCCCGTCCAGCTCCGACAGGAAGTCCAGGTAGATCTTCTCTGAGAAGTCCTTCACCGCCCGCTCTCCCGCCGTACGTCTGTTGTTGCCATGTGTGAGTCAGCCGTCTTCAGCCCAGCTTCACCAGGGTGCCGCCCACGCTGGTGATGGAGCCCTTCAGGTTCGCCATGCCGGAGCTCTCCAAATCGAGCTTGCCGGTGCCGGACACCTTGGTCATCGCGCCGGACATCTCCGCCTGCGACTTGCCGGCGAGCTTCAGCGTCACGCCGTCCACCTTCGCTTCGCCGCCGGACGTGACCATCTCCGCGCCCATGTTGCCCTTCATGGCCAGCTTGGACGTGGCCTCGATGTTCACGTTCGCACTGGAGGACAGCTTCGCGTCGCTGGTGGCCGTCTGCGTGAGCTTCGCGCTCGTCTTGAGCGTCATGTCCTTGGTGCTCTCCACCGTGAGCGTGTCCTGGCTGGTCCACTTGGACACGCCCTTGGACTTCATCGTGATGGTGTCGGTGTCGAAGGTCAGGTCCTTCACCGTCACCACGATGCTGTCCTGCTTCTGCACGATGGTGCTCGTCTCCTGCTGGCCCTTCACCGTGATGGTGATGCTGGTGCCGTCCATCACGATGGTCTGGGTGATCTGATCATCCCCGTTGTCGACCTGGACGGTGATGCCCCCCTTCTTGTCCAGTTCGATCTTGCAGACCAGCGTCCCTGCCGCTCCCGGTCCTGAAGCTCCCATCGTCCCTCCCGCCTCAGGCGGACTCTTCCTTCACCAGGATGAGCAGGTTGCCTTCCTTGAGTTCGACCTTCTCCGTGTCGCTCTCGTTCGTGCGCTGCAGGCGCCACAGCGGCTTGTTGTCCTCGTAGAAGTGCCTCATGGACGTGCCGCTCGTCGTGGTCTTTCCGACGAGCAGGTGCACGCCCTGCCCGTCCGAGGGCAGCCGTGCGCCCGCCCGCCAGTCCAGGTTGCGCTTGAGCCACGCGCGCAGGAAGTCCAGCGCCACCAGCACCCGGGCACCCTTGTAGGCCGGGAAGTAGAAGTGCCCCGGCTGCAGGTTCGCGTTGAAGGGCACCTGGACGATTTGATTGGCGAAGAGCGGCAGCTTCACCTTGTAGCTGTCCAGCGACGTGGCCTCGTCCGTGTACGCCTGCCAGGTCTCGTCCTTCTTCTCGCCCACCTCGCTGACGATGAGCCCCTCCACGAAGCGCGGGTACACCGGCGCGGTGAAGGGCGGCAGGTCCACGTGCGCTTCGGCCTTCTTCTCCAGCCGCGTGGTGAACGAGATGAGGAAGCGGCTCTCCGGCTTCGGCCGCCGCACGGGCTCGTCTCCTCCGGGGCCGGGCCCGGACGCGTCCCCGCCCGCGGGAATCTCTCCCTCCTCCACGGGCAGCGGCTCCGCGCGCAGGCTCATCCGGCGCACCCGGAAGTCCTGCGTGGCCGGCACGCCCGCCGCCGTCCACCCGGCGGTGTCCGGCAGCTTCACCAGCGCGCCCGGGGCGAAGGCCACCGCCGGGAAGCGGTTCCAGTCCAGCTCCACCTCCAGGCCGCGCACCTTGAGGCGCGCCGTCTCCAGCGTCACGCGGGCCTGCACGTCGTCCGCGATGTCCGTGCGCAACAGCACGTCCTGGCGGACGCCGGTGACGGCCTGGGTGTTGGTGATGGCCTGGTTCTTGGGGCTCTCCGCGGCGGCATTCAGGATGGCCACGTCGTGGCGCGCCACCTCCGGGAACACCACCGACACACGGTCCACGTCCGCCGCGCGCAGGGTGATGGGCGTCCCGCTGGTGTCCTTCGCCGCGCGCAGCTGGTAGCCCTGCGCCGTGTAGTCGTACGCCAGCACGCCGTTGCGCGTGTGCACGAACCAGACGACGAAGTCGTAGAAGCTGGCGCCGGACTCCGGGGCCAGGCCCAGGAAGATGAGCGGCAGCGTCTTGTCCAACTGCGCGGCCCAGTCATTGGCCAGGGCGATCTTGTCGCCCTTGTGCGCGTCCAGCACGTCCTGGAGCGTCTTCTGCGTGTAGAGCACGCAGGGGTAGTGCTGCGTCCACAGGAGCCGCGCGGGGTCCACGAAGCGCACGGTGTAGTGCCGGTAGGTGATGCCCGCGCCCTTGGCCTGGGCGACGGCCTCCTCCGTGAGCGACTTCTCCTGCACCAGCCCCTTCACCTTCAGCGACGTGAAGGTGGGCTTCGTCGCCGTGTCGGAGTGCAGGGCCTTCAGCTCCAGCGCCACCTCCGCCAGGTCCGGCTTGAGGAAGTCCGCCAGCAGCTTGTCCTGCTTCTGGCCGCCGTGCCCCGTCTCGTCGAGCACGCGGAACTCCACCCTCCCCTCGTGCCCCCAGCCGTGCAGATCCAGCTCGAAGGCGAGCACGTCCGATGAAGGGATGGCGTGCGCCGTCCCGCCAATGGTGAGCGTCAGGCCCAGGTCCAGGCGGTCGGCGAAGGCCATCAGGTGTCCTCCGCCTGCACGCGCACCCGGCCGGTGGTGGAGTGGAACATCAGCGACAGGTGGCAGGGCTGTCCGTTGAAGGTGCCCTTGCAGTCGAAGTAGAGCCACAGCGCGCTGTCGCGGCCCCGCAGCTTCACCTCGGGCTCCACCAGTCGCGGCTCGTGCCGCGTCACTTCCTGCTGGATTTCGGCGGTGAGCGCCTCCACCAGCTCGCGCGTGCCCAGCTTCTCCGTGTACCCGCCCAGCCCGAAGTCATGCATGAAGAAGCCGTAGCCCTTCTTCGTGTTGAGCACGGCTTCGATGTTGTGCATCACGTGCTCCAGGCTGTCGCGCGAGTCGGAGCGCTCCCTGCGGGTCGCGAACTTGTCCAGGAACGGTGCGCGCGCCATGGCGTCTAGCTCCTCCGCCAGAACAGCGAGGTCTGGGCGCCCCGGAGCGCGGGCGTCACGTAGAAGGCCAGGCCGTCCTCGCGCAGCGCGTGCTGCCACTCCTCGCCGTTGCTCAACAGGTACCAGTCGATCTCCGGCCCCAAGGCATGCGGGAACGACGGATACGGCACGTGCTTGAAGGGCACGCCCTTCAGGGCCTGGCGGCGCACCAGCGGCAGCCGGGACGGGCTGGCCAGCTTCACGCCGTCCAGCGGCGTGCGCTCCCCGGGCTGGGTGCGCTGCACCAGCAGGTAGGCCTCGCTGGCGGAGCGGATCTCCGGAGGCAGAGGCGTCATCTGGAACTGCCCTTCCTTCGCCTGGAAGGCCTTGTGCGTGGAGCGCGTGGCCTCCGGCTGGAAGCTGCGCTGGAGCAGGCGGATCCACCCGCCCAGGGACTCGTTGAGCCCCTCGTGCTGGTACACCGGCATCTGGTCGTCCGGGAGCATCTCCAGGTAGCAGCACGCCTCGAAGTACAGCCGGCGAAGCGCGTCGAACAGGTGGTACGGGTGCACGTACACCTGACGGAACATGTCCCGGCGCAGCGCGATGAGCCGCTGCACTTCAAAGAGCGCCCGGCGCGCGTTGGTGAGCCGGTCCGTGCGCAGGTACGTGTCCGAGATGTTGGTGAGCAGCTGCTGGCGCACCTGATCCAACAGGTCATCCAGCGTGGAGAGCAGCTTCTCCAGGAAGGGGTTGGGCCCCACGAGAAGCAGCGGCGGCACCCAGTCCGGGGACGTGTGCCACGCGCCGTCCTCGTCCTGCGACACGGCGGCCAGCCCCAGGGAGCCAATGGTCCCGTCCAGCACCGGCTCCGTGGACAGCTGCAGCTTGTGCAGCACGCGCTGGAGCACCGGCGGATCATCCGCGTACAGGCGGATGCCCTCCGCGCTGACGGTCTCCTTGAGCACGTGCAGGTAGATGATGAACTCCGTCTTGCCCACGGCTTCCAGCGACAGGGGCGAGATGACGGAGTTGCCCGGGACGTCCAGCAGGTCCCCGGACTTGGTGACGACGGTGAGCGCGGAGATGGACAGGCTGCCGCTCTGCAGGAGCGACTCGTTCCAGGCCAGGTTCGCGACGCCGTAGGAAGGCAGGCCGGACAGCGTGGAGTGGAGGCGGATCTCCGCGTCCAGCGCGTCCTCCTGCGCGACGAAATGCTCCGGAAGAAGCGTCTGGCCTACGTGCCAGCGGACCCGTGCGAGCTTGTACCGCTGCATGCGCCTTGTGTTCCTTCCACCCGCCTGACCCGGCCGGGAGCGAATCCTGCTCCCGGCCCGGTTTAGACCCGGACCGCGGCCGATGCTACTTGGCGGCCGCTTCGGTGATGCCCCACTTCTTCGCGATCTTCTTCGCGGAGGAGGTGGCCAGGTTCAGCGACTGCTCGCTCGCCTGGGGCTTGATGCCGATCTGGAACGTGAAGTTCTTGGGCGACTGCACTTCACGCGACTCGTTGTCCGCGACGGACATGTTCAGGTCGTCGCCGTTCTTCTCGAGCAGGCCCTTCATCTCCGCGTCGAGGAAGTTGGACTTGAAGTACTTCTTCCCGATGGGGTCGTACTCGTAGATGACGTACTTGAAGTTGACTTCAATGTTGCTGAAGTTGCCCAGCAGCATCTCCGCGATCTTCTGCTTGTTCGCCACCGACACCTGGCCGGAGAAGTACATGGCGTCCGTCACGCCCGTCTCCCACAGGTAGTGGTTGAGCACCGCGACGACCTTGTCCGCGATGGCCGCGTCCGGATTCTCAGGATCCTTGATGGTCTCCTGGTCCGCCGCCAGCGCCTCGCCGCCAATGGTGATGGCGGTGATGTAGCCCACGGGGCTCTGCTTGTCCTTCTTGAAGTTGAAACCCTGATACACGTCCAGGTTGCGCGAAAACTGGGGCATCGTTCACTCCAGGGTAAGCGGGGCAGGCTCTCACCTGCCCCAAGTGGGATGCGGCTTAACCGAGCCGCGACTCGAGCATCAGCTCCACGTTGAGGCCTTCGAACTGGATGTGCGGGAGCACGGCCAGCTTGCAGTCGTACCAGCCGATCTCACCGGGGCGCGGGAAGACGACCACGCTGCTCGCCTTGAACGGGAAGCGGCGCACGGTGAGGTCGTCCGGGTTGGCCACGGTCGTGACGTAGTTGGACAGCCACGAGTCCAGCTGCCGCTGGATGTAGGGCGCGTCCGCCGTGTTACCGATGTTGTCACGCATGATGCACTTCACGTAGTGCGCCAGACGCGTGATGGAGAACGTGTAGGCCAGGTTGGTGACCAGCTGCGAGTTCTCCGAGTCCTTGGGGTCCTTGAACGTCTTGGCGACCTTGGCGGACTGGGTGCTGAAGAACGTCGCGTCGCTGGAACCCTTGCGGTACACGAGCGGGATGAAGCCGGAGCGCGCGAACTCGTACTCGCGGTAGTCCGGGATGGCGATCTCCACCGGGGCCTTGATCTCCTCCTGGCCGCGCAGGGAGAAGGTGTCCACGGGCAGGCCGGAGATGAGGCCACCGCCCTTGGGGCCGCGGATGGACTGGCACCAGCCGCTGATCTCGAACGCCTTCACCATGTTGCGCGCGAGCAGGATGGCGGAGTTGCCCCAGAGGTACTTGTCGGAGTCGCCGCGCGCCGTCTCGGTGAAGTTGAGGACGTCGCAGGGGTTCTTGTCCGGGTGCCAGGGCAGGCGCAGCACGTAGCGCGGGAAGGTCAGGCCCACGTACGCGGCCTCCTCCGTGTCGCGGAACGCGTTCCAGCGGCCGAACCGCGGGTGGGCGAGCACGCCCTCCAGGTTCTTGATGGCCTCCATCTCCTCGATGGTCTCGCAGCCGAAGAACTTGTGGTTCACGGCGGAGATGAACGGCGCGTGCGCGGCGTTGGAGACCTTGGCCATGCGCTGCAGCCAGGTGAGGTCCGCGGGCGACGAGGAGAAGTCGTACAGGCCCACGATGGCGCCGAAGGGACGGCCGCCGTACTGGTCGTACTCCTGGATGTAGACCTTGTCGAACAGCGCTCCGGCGAAGATGTTGCTGGAGTTGTTCTCGAAGTCCTCCGCCAGCTCATCCTTGGCGACGTCCAGGATGTCGATGGCGATGTTGGCCTTGAAGTTGGTGTGGTCGACCAGGTCCTCCAGGCCGCGCCACGTGGACTCCAGCTTCTGGAAGGTGTCGTTGTGGAGGATCTCGTTCATCTGCGCGTCGATCATGCGATCGATGCGGCTGATGACGTCCAGCACCTGGCCCTTGTCGAAGCGGGCGGTGTTGTCCGGGCCCTCCACGGGGGCCACGTTCTGCAGCAGCGCGGCGACGCTGGAGAGGAAGCGGCTCTCCAGGGTGACCTGCTGCTCGTCGCCGGCGGGCGCGAAGTTGGTGGTGATCATCGGCGCCGATTCCTGGGGCGGATCGAGCCGGACGCTGGTGAACAGGCGCTTCAGGTAGGTGGTCTCAGCCATGGCGGAGTCCTTTTAGAAGTCGAAGGGTTGGGAAGTCGGATCAGGAAGCAGCCGGGGGCTTGGCACCCGCGGCGACGGTGGCGGCGACCGCGGCCGTGGCGGCGGCGGCACCCCCGGCGGGCTTGCCAGCGGCGGCGGCGGCACCGGCGGCGGCGGGCGCGTCCGTCTTCACCGCGGTCTCTCCGGCGGGCAGGCGCATGGTCTCGTAGCCCTTCAGCTCGTTGAGCAGCTCCTTGAGCGCGTCCGGCTTGGAGAACAGCTCGTAGAGTTCGCGGCGCAGGTCCTTGCGGTTGTCGATGTTCGACTGCATCTCCACGAGGAGCGTCTTCAGCAGCAGCAGCGCCTTGAGCTTCGGCACGTGCTTGACGATCTCATCCGGGTGGAAGGACTTCATCCGGTCGATGGGGAGCGTGACGTTCAGCTCCTCCTCCACGTCCGGATTGATCCGGTTGGCGACCTGGAAGTTGGCGGACATCTTCATGTCCTTCATCAACTCGTCCAGGTTGCGGCCGTCCACGGAGCGCAGCTTGCGCGTCTCCAGGTCCGTCTTGCGGTCCTCGGAGGTCCCCAGCGAGTAGTCGCCCATGACCAGGAGGCGCAACGGCAGGTTCACCGTCTCCTGCTCGCCGTTGATGGTGGTGCGGTACGTGAGGGTGATGCGGGATTTGGGAAGCTGGTCCTGAATGGCCACGGTGACTCCCTGACATTCGCAGCGCGTTTGATTCCCCCCGTCCTACTGGAGCCGCCCCGGGAGTACGCCCTGCCGAGTGAACATTTACAGCCTAGGCGCGATCAGGAATTCCCGTCAACCAGCCGACATGACAGGTCTAGCGGGGTTCTGATGATCGCAGTTGAGCGGTGTCCCCCGTGAACAGGAGGACCTCCTGGGTCTGTTCCGGACCGCCTACCAGCGGTTCGTAACCCAGATGACTTCCGTCGATGAGCCGGGCGTAGCTGCTCTGATCACGCAGGCACAGGATGACGGCGAGCGCGAGCGGGGTCTCCGCGAGGCTCGGGAGGATGCGGGCGTTGAGGCGCCGGCGGGCCTCCACGGCCCAGGGGGTGCCGGTGCCGGAGTGAGGCTCGTTGAGGAACAACCGCACCTCCACGCCGCCCGTGGGAACGGTGGCGAAGCCGCCCACCGCGCTGCCGTCTCCGAGCGCGGCGGCGCCCAGGCGGATGCCCTTGGCTTCGATGCGCTGGCGGCGCGTCTCGCGGCGCACCACCACCTCCGCCTCCGGGAAGACCTTGGCGAACAGCCAGTGCAGGCTGCTGGGACACGCGAGGCGAAGCAGGCGCAGCCGGTGCGCGGTGGAGTGCTCCCAGCCGGGCAGCAGGGATTCGTCGCGGTCCGGGAACTGGCCCGCGAAGCGGGTCCGCAGCAACAGGTGGTCGAAGTAACCCAGGAAGTCAGCCATCGTGTCCTGCTCCAGGCGGTCCATGGCCTGGAAGAGGAAGGATGGCAGCGGAGTCTGGAGACTGAGCAGGCCCAGGTTGACGGTGATGACCACGCGTCTGCGCGGGTGGCGGGTGAATTCGATGGCATGCACCAGGTGGGGTTGGTGCACGGTGCTGCGGTGGCTGCGGAACTCCACCTCCGCCTCGCCGTAGCCCTCCTTGGCGAGCAGGTCCAGGAGGGCCGGCACGTCGAAGCTGCGGATGCGTTCGCTGATGCGCTCCTCGACGGTGAGCTTGCGGTTCGGCTGTTCGCGCTCCAGTGCCATGGGGGCTATTCGTCGTATTCCGAGCCGCCGCCGCGCGGCTGGCGCTGCTGGGCGACGAGGAACGCGTCCAGGTCCACGCGGTAGAGCTGATCCATGGCGCGGAAGGACAGCGTCTCCGTGTTGTGCAGCATGGGCTCAATGGCTTCCGCGTGCTGTGCCAGGCCATTGAAGAAGCCGGAGAAGAGCTGCGGCAGGTACACGCGCGGGTCGAAGCGCTCCACGGTGGCGAGCACGTCCACGGCGATGACGCTCGCCTTGGAGTAGTCCTCTCGCTCCACCAGCGCTTCAAAGGCAGACAGCTTGCGGACCAGCTGCGCGAGCGCGGGCGACATGGGCACGCTGGGGCCGGAGTCCTGCTCCTCCTGGCGGGCGGCCTTCTTGCGGCGCGCGGGGCGGACCTCCTCTTCCTCCTCCCCTTCGTCGTCCTCTTCCTCCTCGTCGTCCGGAGCGGCGGCGAGCTCCGGCTCGGGGGCCGCGGCGGGCCCGGGCTCCTCCGGCGGGGGCAGGAAGGGCACGGCCTGGGCGTGGGAGCGCAGCGCGCCGAGCAGCGTGCGCATGGCGTCCATGCACGCGCTCTTCTGCAGGATGGCGAGGGCGGCGATGAGCGGGTCGCCCAGGGCCAGGGCCTCTTCGATGGGCTCGCGGTTGCCGGGCGCGCTCCACGTCTGCCATTGCGCGTCCTTGAGGCGCGAATGGTGTTCCAGGTGCTTGCCCATCATCTTCAGCAGCCAGCGCAGGCCGGTGTCCGCGAAGACGAGCTTCTTCTCCAGCGGGCCGAAGAAGTCCCAGTTCTCCGTCAGCGTGCGCTTGAGGGAGCGGAACAGGACGGGCAGCGCCTTCATGCCCTCCGCGAAGAAGTGGCCGAAGAGGTACGGCCCCACCACGCGCACGTCGCGCACGCCCTGGCGCAAGAGCCCCGCGGCGGCGTGGGCCGCGTCCGCGTACTCGCTCTTGGCGACGAAGCCGGTGATGGCCTCCAGGCGCGGATCCGGGCCCTCGGACTCGTCGAGCGGTACGGGGGCGGTGGTGAACTCCACGTCGAGCAGCGTGAAGTCCACGGGCTCCAACGCCTGTGCGGGGCTACCCATCGATGGCCACCATCTGTCCGGGGGAGACGACCTGGATGACGCCGCCGTAGCTGCACATGCACTTGGAGTTGCTCTCCAGCGCCGGCATGTTGCCGATGAGCACCTTGGGGCACCCGGGCATCCAGGGGGCCGCGGTGGCGGGGATGCAGGGCATGGGGGTGAGGACGCCGAAGGCCGCCGCGGTCGCCGCCGCTACCATGGGGTTGGCCAAGGACTGGCACATGCCGAAGGGCAGCACGTTCAGGAACGGCTTGTTGTCCATGATGTTCGCCGCGGGTGTGGTGGCCATGATCCGGTTCACGGGCAGCACCATCAGCGACGAGGGCGCCATCCCGAAGCTGCATTGGAGCATCGCTCCCATCACGACCTGAGCACCCATGTGCCGCTCCTCTTTCAGCGCCCTGGCGACGGGTCATCTTCGCCCGAAGCGCCAGCGCTTTCCAGCAGTCGTTCCCGCAGGGCGGTGAGGGCCTGGAACATCGGGTCCTTCGCCTTCTTGTGTAGCGCCCCGGTGAAGAACTGCGAGGCGCACCACGCGTCGTCGACCGCGCCCTTCACCCGGTGGGGAAAGAGCGGGAAGAACTCGATGCGGTCGGGCAGGAAATCCCCGCCGAGCAGCATTTCGATGCGCCGGTGGATCTCCTGCTCGCCGGACGAGGGAGCAGGCGTGGCCCCCGTGAAGGCCAGGAGGATGAAGCGGGAGTGGCTGGCGAGGCCGCCGGTGGACACCGGCACCACGCTGGTGCCCACGAGGAACGGCAGGCCCTCCAGCGCGGCGGTGACCTCCTTCGCGGAGTACGTGCGGCCGTCGTGCCGGAAGCCCAGCGTGCCCGCGTAGTGGTAGCGCTGGCGGATCCGCGCGAGCAGGACGTGGCCCGGCGGGTACTCCTTGTCCGGCAGGAGCGTGAAGACGCCCACGTCCGTGGGAGCGCCCTGCCCGCTCGCGTTCGGATCCTTCAGCGTCCACGCGCGGCCCGGGACGGGGAAGACGTCCGTGTGCACGTCCGTGGTCGCCTCGCTCACCCCGCGCGACGACGCCAGCACCGCGCCGCCGGCGGACGCGTCGATGAGGACGTTGGAGGACGGCACGGCCTGGAGGCCGCACTGCTTCACCCACGCGCGCCACGCCTGGGCGTCGAAGGGCTCCTCCGGATTGCGGAACCAGTGCTGCACGTTGCGCAGGTTGGCGCGGTGGCGCAGGAGCAGGTCGCGCAGCTTCGGCGTGACGCCCAGCGCGCGCAGCGGGTGCTCCAGGAGCGGGGCCGGGTTGAGCGCCAGGTCCGCCATCTCCAGGTGCAGGTAGGTGGCGCCGCGCAGGAGCGTGGCGAAGAGGAGCGCCGGCAGGTGCTGGAGCACCGGGAAGTCCGGCGCCGCGAGGATGTCCCCTGGCGACAGGCCGAAGGTGAGCATCCCGTCGCCAATGGCGCCCTTCCACGCGTTCTCCGCGGTGAGGGGCACGGGCGTGTGCGGCGGATCCACCAGCGGCGAGAAGAGCAGCCCCACCACGTCCGTCGGCTTGTACGTGTGGGACGTGAAGCCCGGCGCTCCCCTCCCCTGGCTCTTGAGCAGCAGCTGCTCGTGGCCCTTGAGGAGCGGGAGCTGGTGGGGCTCCGCGGCGATGAAGTCCGGCGTCAGGGACTCCAGCCGGGTGGCCATGGCGCGCGGGCCCATGGGCGGCAGGAGCGTGAAGCAGCCGCCCAGCTTCAGCGTGGCCAGGAGCGACACGAGCATCTCCTGCCCCACGCCGTGCACCAGGCACACCTTGGCTCCCGGCTCCACGCCCTGATCCGCCCATTCGCTGGCGCGGCGCGAGGCCAGGTCGTGCAGCGTGCGGTAGCCCAGGGCCTGCCAGCCCTGGATGCGCTGGTGCGTGCGGAACGCGGGGCGCTCCAGCGCGACGTGGCGCACGATGAGATCATGGAAGAAGTCGTACTGCTGGCCCGGGCGGCTCTTGGGCGGCGGGACGCCCCGGCCCGCGTGGGCCTCCGCGAGCGCCACGGCGAACCCTTCCGGATCCTCCCAGCTCTCCTGCCACCACTTGGGGGCCCCGGACTCCGGAGCGAAGCCGGCTTCCTGCTGCCGGAGGATGTCCTTCACGTCGAAAGGCATGGGTGTCTAGCGGGAGGGAAAGTCGAAGCCGACCTTCACCATGAAGCGGACCTTGGAGCGCACGTTGCTGTCCGGGGCGTAGTCGATGGGGGTCGCCCCTCGCTTCGCGGGCGTCTGCTGCTTCGCGCGTTCGATGGACGTGGGCTCGACGGCGCGCACCAGCGGGTGGCGGGCCAGGAGCGGCGGCACGTGCATGTCCACGTCCCGGCCGAAGAGCCACGCGCCACAGCGCCAGAGGACGTCGTGGCGCCGGGTGAGCAGCGTCCAGAAGCGGTCCCGCGTCTCCGTGGCCTCGAAGAGCAGCGGCGAGCTGTCGTCCTCGCGGGCCTCTCCCGGGGCCGCGAGCAGGGCGCGCAGTTGCTGCGCGACGCGCTCCACCTCGTTCACGTCCTCGGGGGAGACGGGGGAGCGGCCGGCGAGCTTCTCCTCGTGCCTGCGGAACAGCGCCACGAGTCCCAGGCAGTCCCCCACCACGTCGCGGTGGCCCTCACCGTGGGCGGCCGCCACGTCCGTGGCGGCGAGGAAGGAAGCCTCCGCGAGCGCCTCCGCGGTCTTGAGCAGCTTGCGGCGCAGCTGCTGGGCGCGGTCGAAGAGGGCTCCGAAGGAGCTGGCCCGCATGTCGCGCTGGACACGCAGCGCGGCCCACGCCAGGCCCTGGGCGAGCAGCGGCAGCTCGCGCAGCTCCTCCACGTTCACGCCCGGGAGCGCGGCGACCTCCACCTCACGGGCCAGGACGCTCTCCACCCCGCGCTTCGTGTTGTGGAAGGCGAGCGCGATGTTGGAGCGGCACTCCTCCACGGGGCCTTCGAGGGCACGCGCGGGGGCCAGGAACACGTCGTAGCCGGGCTCGGAGCCAAGGGCTTCCAACTCGGCGATGTCGTCGGGCCCCAATCCCGCTGTCGCGTGCTGGCCTCCAGCCATGCCGGCCAGGATAGCGGGCGCTTCCGGGCGTCACAACCTGGCGCCCTGCCCGGCTGCGTCAGGTGACTCGCGGGGTGGGATGCGGGCCGGGGGACCCGCGAGGCCACGTCAGACGAGGATGAGGTCTTCTTCCTCGTCGTCCGGCGCGGTCCCTGCCTGACCGTCCAGCACGTGCTGCGTGCGGCGCAGGCGTTCGTCGCTCAGGTCCGAGACGAGCATCAGGACCTGCGGGTGGCTGGAGATGAGCGAGTCGAAGTCCTCGCGCGGCAGGCGCAGCAGCGTGGTGTGGCGCGTGGCCTCCACGGTGGCGGTGGCCGGCGTCTTCTGCAGGAGGGAGATCTCTCCGAACAGGTCGCCTTCCTTCAGGGTCGTCAGCCGCTGCCCGCTCTTGTGGACCTCCACCTCGCCGGAGAGGACGACGTAGAGGCCGTCCGTGGCGTCGCCTTCGCGGATGATGACGTCACCGCGCTCCACGTCGCGGGCCCGGAAGCGCTCCACGAGGTTGCGGCGATCCTTGCGGTTGAAGGGGCGGAACAGCGCGGAGCTGTTCATCACGTTCGCGAGGAGCCGCTCGCGGCAGAACTTCTTGAGGGCCTTCGCCACGGGCGGATGGCTGAGCGAGAGCGTGGCGAGCACGGCGGCGGAGATTTCGAGCACCTGCGTGTCGTCGGACACGGACTCCACGGAGGCGGCGCGCGGGGCTCCGGACAGGAGCGCCATCTCACCGAAGAAGGCGCCGACCACCAGCGTGGCCAGGTCCTGGCGGCGGCCGTCCTCTTCACGGAAGACGCGCACGCTGCCTTCGCAGATGACGTAGAATGCGTCGCCGTGCGTGCCCTGCGCGAGGATGCGCTCGCCGGGGCCGAAGCGCCGCAGCGGGCAGCGTTCGAAGAGCTGGATGAACGCGTCGCGCGGCAGGTCGGAGAAGAGCGGGATGGACGGCAGCGCGTCCCAGGTGCCGGGGCCGGCCTCCTCGGTCAGCTCGTAGACGGGCTCCTCCTCCAGCGCTTGTTCTGACAGTCCCCGCTGGGCCGCGAGCTCCACCGCGTGCAGCAGCGAGTCCGCTTCGAGCTCCAGCTCCGTGAAGCTGGAGACACGCAGGGACGCGCGCCAGGGCTCCGGGGCTCCGGCGGTGGTGGGCACCACTGCGGCTCCGGCGGCGACCGTGGCCGTGGGCCTGGAGGGCGTGTCCACGCGGCGGGGGCGCAGGCCCGGGGGCGCGGCCTGAGAGGGAGACTTCGGCTCGGTGGGGGCCGGCGCGGTGTCGGGACCCGTGATGGGCGGCGCGAGCGCCTGCCAGCGTCCGCTGGGCGTCCGGATCTGGGGAAGCTCGGGCATGGGAGATGGGGACGGCGGTGCGACCTGGACGGACTGGCCCGTCGGTGCGGGGACGGCGGATGGCGGCGCGGCGGCCCCGGTCGCCGTTGGCGCCTTGGGCTCGTCCTGCGTGGGCTCGAGCTCGAGCTCGACGGAGAGGACCACCTCGGTGCCGTCCGCGACGGGCGCGGGCGCGCTCGACAGGGCCAGCTCGGGCGGGAGCGCATCCGACAGGTCCACCGGTGCTCCGCCGGCCTCCAGCGGCTCGGGCCTGGGGCTGGCGGCTTCGGGCGGGACCTCCCGTTGGGTGATGAGCTTCTCGGAAGTCGATGGGGGCGCTGCGTCCTTCGGCTTCGCCCTGGACGTGGCCGGCGTGCCCCTTCGCGCGTACAGGTCCGCGAGCATCTGCTGCACGCCCTGGTGGGACGGATCCAGCTCGAGGATCAGCTTGCTCGCGGCGATGGCGCGCGGGAGGAAGCCCTCCTTCGCGAAGCCCTCCGCCGCGGACTGGTACGCGGAGACGGCGCGGTCACGCTGACCGGCCTTGGACCACGCATCCCCCATGCGCAGGCGGCTCTGGTGATCCTTCGGCTCCTCCTGGCAGTAGTCCTCGTACAGCTCGGCGGCCTTGGCGAAGCGGCCCTTGCCGAAGGCCTCCGTCGCCTTGTCCTTGAGCGCGCGTGACTCCATTCACTGCGCCCCGCCGGCCGCCGTGCCTTCCTTCGCCAGCGAGGCGCCCGCCGCGACTCGGACCTCGCGGAAGTAGTCGGCCTTCAGCGCGTCCAGCGGCTCGGCCTCCGCGCCGGTGTTCATCTTGCGCAGTGCCGTGGCCGCCGCGGCCCGGATCTCCGGCAGGTCGTGGTACAGGTCCCGCCCCACCACCTCCGCGGACTTCGCGTCGCCCATGGCCCCCAGCGCCAGCAGCACGTCGCGGCGGGCCACGCTGTTGGAGTCGTCCAGCGCCTTGAGCAGCGTGGGCACCGCGTCCTTCGCGCCCATCCGCCCCAGGAGCTGCGCCGCGAGCGCCGCCTCCGCCCCACCCTCCTTCACCACGCCCTGCAACGCCTCCGACGCGGACGCGGGCGGCGGCCCCACGCGTGACAGCGCATCCAGGACCACCAGCTTCTCGCTGCCCATCTTCGGCAGCGACGCGATCAGCGCGAGCTGCCCGGCCTCACCCTGCTCCGCCAGCGCCAGCGCCAGCGTCTTCTGCAGCTCGCGGTCGGGCTCCAGCAGCGCCGCGCGGGTCACCTCGAGGCCCTCGGGGCCCACGGACGCGAGCCCCACCAGCGCCGCCGCGCGCAGCACCGGGCTCACGTCGTCCGCGTAGCCCTTGAGGATCTCCAGCGCTCCGGGCGCCTTGAGCGCCCCCAGCGCGGTGAGCAGCGTGGCCAGCGGTTGCAGCTTCGCGGGCTCCACGTCGTCGCTCAGCTCCGAGGGGACTCGCGGCGGCACCACCACGCGCCCGGCCTCCTTGGCGCGGGCCGCGTTGAGCGCCTGGAGCCGCTCGAAGAGCTGCGCGTGCTTGGCGGACCGTGGGTCTTCCTTCCCCTTGGCCACTTCCGGACGCGGGGCCGACGGATCCAGATCCGCGGCGTACTTCCGCGGCAGCACCTGCGGGATCCAGTCCGCGCGCAGCGCCGTGAGCCCGGCGACCTCCTGCTCGTAGAGCTTCTGGATGACGGGCACCACGGAGGCATCGCCCACGTGCGTCACCGCCTCCACCGCGAGCGTGCGCAGCCCGGCGTCCGGCTGGTTGAGCCACGGCGTCACCTTGGGCAGCAGCGCCTGTGCCGCCGGGCCCAGGCCCGTCACCGCCTGGAGCCCTGACGCCGCGGAGGCCGGGCGCGACAGCCGGTCCGCGATGGGGTCCGCCGGGCAGCCGCCTCGCGAACGCATGGCGCGGGCGGCGTCCACGGCCTCGTCCCGGGCGCCGTCGAGCGCGATGGCGCACAGCGCGGCGTCCGTCGTGGGCGTGCGCGGGAAGGTCAGGATGGCGTCGGTGGCCAGCGGGCTCACCGCGCTCTTCTCCACTGCCACGGCCTGGAGCTTCGTCGCGGCCGTCGGGTCCTGCAGCTTCATCAGCGCGCCGATGGCGGACTCGCGAAGCTCCGGGAAGCTCTCGTCGAGGAGCAGCGCGATGGGGGCCACAGCGCGGGTGTCGCCCGCGTCGCCCAGCCCGCGCACGGCGGCGGCGGCGAGGATGACCTGGCTGTCGCGCACCATGGGCAGCAGCCGGTTCACCGCCTCCGAGCGGCCGCTCTTGCCCAGCTCTTCGGCGGCGCCCACGCGTTCCGGGAGCGCCCCTTCGGTGAGGGCCAGGAGGTTGCGCTCCCAGAGGCCCTTGGATTCGGCGGCGACGACGGTGGCCATGGCGCCGGGGACGTTGGCGCTCTTGAGGGCCTGGACGATGACCCGGCGCGTGGCGCGGCCCCGCCGTCCGTACTGGAGCGTGAGGTACGCCTTGGCCTTGTCGTTCTTCACCTTGGCGAGCGCCAGGGCGGCCTGGCCCTGCACGGCCTCGTCGGGATCCTCCAGGAGCTCTCCGAGCAGATCCACGACGCGAGGGTCCTGGCTCTCCCCGAGCGCGCTGGCGGCCTCGCCCCGGACGAAGGCGGAGAGGTCCTTGGCGGCGCGGGTGAAGAGGACCAGGTCGTCCGCGTTGTTCTGCTCGGCCAGCTTCCTCACGGCGGCGGCGCGGACTTCGGGACGGGGGTCCTGGATCTCCGCGAGGAGCTGATCCCGGTTGCCGTTGCACCCGACGAGCAGGGTCAGGGCGAGGAAGAGGGGTCGCACGCGGATTCGCATCGTTCTCCCGGAGCGGCGGACGCTGGAGGTAGGCGGCGGTTATATCAACGCCCTCCCGGGCCGCCCACCGACGGAGCGACCCAGGAGGAGGGGTGGTTCAGCGGGAGCGGCCACCACGAGGGGGCGGACGGCCTGCCCCTCCCCGAGGCGCCTTGCTGCTCCAGCTCGGCTCGGAGGCGCGCGTCTTGCGCTCCTTGAAGTCCTGGTAGCCGCCGCCGCGCTCGCCCGAGGGGGCCTTCTTCACGCCCGCGCGGACGATGCGCTCGCCGGAGCCGCTGGACGAGGACTCACCGCCGCCGCCGCGAGACCGGCTGCCGGAGTCTTCACCCCGGGGCGTCCTCTCACGACGCTCGGGACGGCCCGCGGACTCACCGCGCGGCTTCCATTCACGGCGCTCCGGACGGTCACCACCCGCGCCCGCGGGCTTGCCGAAGCGGGCACCACCGCGAGGCGCACCGCCTTCTGCACCGAAGCGGCCGGCGGGCTTGCCGAAGCGGGCGCCGCCACGAGGGCCCCCACCCTCTCCGCCACCGAACCGACTGCCACCGCGAGGCGCACCGCCCTCGGAACGACCGGCACCGGCGGGCTTGCCGAAGCGGCCACCGCCGCGAGGCGCACTGCCCTCTTCACGACCGAAACGGCCGCCACCGGCCGGCTTGGAGAAGCGGCCGCGAGGAGCGCCGCCCTCGTCTCCGAAGGAGCGACCCCGCGGGGCGCGCTCGTCACCGCCACGGCCCGCACCGGCGGGCTTGCCGAAGCTGCGACCGCGAGGAGCACCGCCCTCGTCACCGAAGCGGCCCGCCGGCTTGCCGAAGCTGCGACCGCGAGGAGCACCGCCCTCGTCACCGAAGCGGCCGGCGGGCTTGCCGAAGCTGCGACCGCGAGGCGCACCACCCTCGTCACCGAAGCGGCCCGCGGGCTTGCCGAAGCGGGCACCACCGCGAGGCGCACCACCCTCGTCACCGAAGCGGCCGGCCGGCTTGCCGAAGCTGCGACCGCGAGGAGCACCACCCTCGTCACCACCACGGCCCGCCGGCTTGCCGAAGCTGCGACCGCGAGGGGCACCGCCCTCGTCACCGAAGCGACCCGCCGGCTTGCCGAAGCTGCGGCCACGAGGAGCACCGCCCTCGTCACCGAAGCGACCCGCCGGCTTGCCGAAGCTGCGGCCACGAGGAGCACCGCCCTCGTCACCGCCACGACCCGCACCGGCCGGCTTGCCGAACCGACCGCCACCGCGAGGCGCGCCGCCTTCGGCACTGAAGCGACCCGCGGGCTTGCCGAAGCTGCGGCCACGAGGAGCACTGCCCTCTTCGCTGCCGAGACGGCCAGCACCACGCGAAGCACCGCCCTCGGAACGACCCGCACCGGCGGGCTTGCCGAAGCTGCGACCACGAGGCGCGCCACCCTCGTCACCACCACGGCCCGCGGGCTTGCCGAAGCTACGACCGCGAGGGGCACCACCCTCGTCACCACCACGGCCCGCCGGCTTGCCGAACCGGCTACCACCGCGCGACGCACCACCCTCGGAACGACCCGCACCGGCCGGCTTGCCGAACCGCGCGGCGCCACGGGGAGCACTCTCACCCTCGGGCTTGCTGAAACGGCCCGCGCCTCGCGCGGCCTTACCGTAGGTGGCTCCCTCGGCGGCGTCCGACTCCGTCTCGTCACCGTCGTCGTCGAATGTCGGCACGTCATCCAGAGCCGCGTCGTCGTCCGTGGTCAGCGTCGCCCCGCGCTTCGCGAACTTCGGCGGCCGCGTGCCTCCGTCCTGCACGCCCTTCCACTCCTTGCGCTCTGGACGCGCCTCGCGAGTCTTCGGCCCCGTCGGAGCCTTCTTCGCCGCGCGCTCCGTCTTGCGCGGAGCCGCCGGCGCGTCGTCGTCCATCGACAGCTCGATGTCGTCGTCATCCGCCCCGCCGAAGCCCGGCGCCGAACGCCCGTGACGGCGCGGCGGCAGTTTCAGGTCCGAGGACGCCGGCTGCGCACGGCCTTCCGCCACCTCCGTGAGCTGCAGCACTTCCGCGACCTTCAGCGGCCGCAGCTCGCCGGGGCGCAGCCCCTCCACGCCCACGCCCGCGTAGTTCGGACGGAACAGGCGCACGACCGGGTGCCCCACCGCCGCGCACAGGCGCTTGATGAGGTGCGGACGGCCTTCCGCCACGACGATCTTCAGCCAGGTGTTGCGCTCGGCCTTCTCGAAGACGTCCACGGACACGGGCGTGGCCATGCCGTCTTCCAGCCGCACACCACCGCGCAGCTTCTCCAGCGTGGGCATGTCCGGCGAGCCCTTCACCTTCGCCAGGTACGTGCGAGGCACCTGGAAGCTCGGGTGCGTGAGCTTGTGCGCCAGCGCGCCGTCATCCGTGAAGAGCAGCGCCCCTTCGGCGTCGTAGTCCAGACGTCCCACGGGGAACAGGCGGCGGCCCGTCTCCTCCACGTAGCTGGCCACCGTGGGCCGGCCCTGCGGATCCGACAGCGTCGTCACGACGCCCACGGGCTTGTACAGCAGGTAGTAGGACGACTCTTCCGGCGGCGTGACGAGCTTCCCATCGACGGTCACCAGGTCCACTCCGGGCTCCACCCGGCTGCCCAGCTCCGTCACCGTCTCGTTGTTCACTCCGACGCGACCGGAGGTGATGAGTTCTTCCGCGTGCCGGCGCGAAGCAACTCCCGCGCGAGCCAGGTACTTCTGCAAACGTTCCGCCGCCATTCCGTGCCTTCTTCCAGTTGTTGCCGCCCATCACTCGGGCTTGGGCCCCTCGCTATCACCCTTCTCGGGCGAAGGGGGGCTTTCCAGGATGCTGGCGCTGACCTTCTGGCTCCGCTCCGCGGCGGCCATGGCCTCCTCCAGCTCCTCCAGGGCGGCCTCGCTGGCCGCCTCGTTCTTCTCCATCCGCTTCGTGAACCCCGGGTCCGACAGCGCCGCCACCGTCCCCGACGCCACGGGTACCGGCGGCGCCGCCTCCTTCTCCACGATTTCCCGGTGCTCCTGGGTCAACTCATGGAATTCCCGGAGCGTGGGCAGCGCGGAGAGGTCCTTCAGCGCGAAGAACTCCAGGAACTCGCGCGTGGTTCCATAAAGAATGGGGCGGCCGACTTCTTCCCGCTTGCCCAGGATTTTCACCAGCTTGCGGTCCATCAGCGCCTTGAGCACCGCGCCGCAGTCCACGCCGCGGATGTCCTCCAGCTCCGGCCGGGTGACGGGCTGCCGGTACGCGATGATGGCCAGCGTCTCCACCGCCGCGCGGGTGAGCCGCTGCGGCTTCACCCGGAGGTAGCGCCGGACGTACTCCGCGGAGTGGGGGTCCGTGCGGAACTGCCACCCGCCCGCCACCTCGTAGAGGACGACGCCGCTGATGCCCTCGCGGTGGATGCCGGAGAGCTGATCCATCGCCTGGAGGATGGGATCCCTGGGGATGCCGGTGGCCTGGTAGAGCTCGTCCACGGACAGGGGGCGCTCGGCGACGAAGAGCACGCTCTCCAGCACCGTGCGGATGCGGTCCGGGGAGAGGTTGCGGCTCTTGGCGACCAGCTTCTCGAAGGAGGACTGGAGGTCCGGGACGTTCTCATTGTCGTCCGAGTCCTCCTCGATGGCGGCCGCCTCCACTCCGTCCAGCTCCGCGTCGTCCGGGCCAGGGCCGGTGACGGCGGCGATTTCCTCCTCGGAGAACTGTCCGGGGCCGCCGGGCGTGCCAGGGGCGGGCGTCTCGTCACCGTCGTCGGGACCGTTACCGGTAGTCACTCTCGTCGACCTCCGTGGGGACGAGCTTCTCCAGCGCGTCCCCGTTGGGCGTCACCTGGATGGGGCCCAGGGGCTCCTCCTGGAAGACCTTGATGAGGCGGCGCTTCACCATCTCCAGCATGGCGATGAAGGTGATGACCACCTCCTGGCGCGTGGCCGCCTCCGTGAACAGCGCCTCGAACACCACCTGCCCGTCCTTCTTCACGCGCTCCGCCAGCCGGAGGATGGCCTCGGACAGGCTGACGCGCTCCAGCACCACCTCGTGCTGCACCTTGGGCGTCAGCCGCTCGAGCACCCGGTCGAGCGCCTCCACCAGCTTCAGGACGCTGATCTCCTGGAGCCCCACCTCGTCCTCGGGGATGGGGATCGCCTCCACGGGCACCTTCCGGGCGAACACGTCCCGGTCCAGGATGTCCTGCTTGGCCAGGTGCTCCGCGGCGTCCTTGTACTTCTGGTACTCCAACAGCCGGCGCACCAGCTCCGCGCGAGGGTCCTGCGCCTCCTCCACCGCCGCGAGCGCGTCCGCCCCTTCCGGCACCTGGGCCGCGTCCTGCCGGGGCAGGAGCATGCGGCTCTTCAAGTGGGCGAGCGTGGAGGCCATCACCAGGAACTCCCCGGCGATGTCCAGGTTCAGCTCCCGCATCCGCTCCAGGTATTCGAGGTACTTGCCGGTGATCAGCGCCAGCGGGATGTCGAAGATGTCAACCCGGTGCTCCTTGATGAGATGGAGCAGCAGGTCCAGGGGACCCTCGAAGTTGGGCAGCGCCACCCGGAAGGCGTCTCCGGGCGTGCGCGGCAATCCCTCCCCGTCGGGGTCCGGCGGGAGGTCGTCGGGCGGTGGGGGCTTGCGACCTTCGCTCACCGGCCGGCGTCCTTCTGGGGGGATGGGAACTTCGTCATGCGTAAGGGTCCGAAATTCCGGCCTTTACGCGCGCCGGGGGGACAGACCTCCTTAGCAATGCCTCCCAGGGGGGTCAAACATTTGAACAGGAACGGGCGTTCAGGGGATTCCCACGGCCTTGCGGACCTGCTCCATCAAGCGGGTGGCTTCGGCCCGGGCGCGGTTGGCGCCGTCCGCGAGGATGCGCTCCAACTCCCCGGGGTCGTTGAGCAGCTCCTGCCGGCGCTGGCGGGCGGGGCCGAAGGTGACGTGGAAGGCGTCCAGGAGCTTCTTCTTGAAGTCGCCGTAGCCCTTGCCGCCGGCCTTCCAGGACGCGTCCACGTCGGAGAACTCGCCGGGCGGGAGCATCAGCTTGAGCAGGTCATACAGCGGCGCGTCCACGGTGGGCTTGGGCGCGTCCACGGGCGTGGAGTCCGTCTTGATGGACATGATGCGCTTCTTGATGTCCTTCTCCTCGCCGAACAGCTCCAGCGTGTTGCCGTAGGACTTGGACATCTTCTGTCCGTCGATGCCGGGCACGGTGGCGGCGTTCTCCTGCACGAAGGCGGAGGGAAGCTTGAGGATGCCGGGCGCGTGGCCCCGCTCCTTCCCTTCCGGATCCGCCGGGTCGTAGCCGGGGACGTACGTCGTGTTGAACTTCACGGCCCAGTCGCGCGCGAACTCGATGTGCTGGATCTGATCCTTGCCCACGGGCACCTGGTCCGCGCTGAAGAGCAGGATGTCCGCGGCCATGAGGACGGGGTACGCGTAGAGGCCGAAGTCCGCGCTGATGCCCTTGGCGACCTTGTCCTTGTAGCTGGTGGCCCGCTCCAGGTGCGCCATGGGCACCACGGTGCCGAGGATCCAGTTGAGCTCCAGGACCTCCTTCACGTCGCTCTGGCGGAAGAGGACGGCCCGCTTCGGATCCAGGCCCAGCGACAGGTACGTGAGCGCCGCGTCGCGCGTCAGCTCCAGCGCGAGCTTCGGATCCCGGATGGTGGTGAGCGCGTGGTAGTTGGCGATGAAGTAGTAGGCCTCGCCCTGATCCTGGAGCTGCACGAACTGCCGCATCGCCCCGTAATAGTTGCCGATGTGCAGCTTTCCGGACGACTGGACGCCTGAGAGAATCCGCATCGCGATTCGCGCTCCCAATGACGGGTGGAGGACACGGCTCGTTCGCACACCCGCCGTCACGCTGCAACCTTCCGTTGGGACAGGTGGGCCCTTCCAATGCCTGACACTCGCGCGCCCGGCTTCCGTGGAACATTTCGCCCGGGCAGGAAAAGTCCAACAGTTTCAGGGGGTTGAGACGTCTCAAGTCTCCCAGGTACCCTGGCGGCCGGCGCAGCACATCGGACCGCCTTGGAGGGCGCCCACGGATGGAAGCGTTCACAGGAAACCTGGCCAGCTACCGGCTCCAGTTGGTGTTGCCCCCGCTGTTCGCGACGCCTGGGGTGGAGGGGACGCTGCGGGTGGAGCGGGGCGCGGTGCGCCGGGAGTTCTACCTGCGGGACGGGCACCTGGTGGGGGTGGCCTCCACGGATCCGAGGGAGCACCTGGCGCAGGTGCTGGTGAACCTGCGCATCCTGGACGCGCCCCGGGCGGCGGCGGCGTTCGAGGCGGCGGAAGGGGCGAACCTGCCCTACGGCACGTTCCTGGTGCAGCGCTGCTTCGTGGAGCTGTCGCAGCTGACGGAGGCCATGGAGCACAAGGCGCGCGAGGCGCTGTTCGACTGCTACGCCTGGGAGTCAGGCGAGGTGGAGTTCACGCCGGGGCTGCCCCTGTCCGGGCGGGCGGTGGGGTTGCGGCTGCCGTTGAGCACGCTGCACCGGGACGCGGTGGCGCGGGTGCTGGAGTGGGCGCAGTTCCGGGAGATCTTCCCGCGCCTGGACACCACGTTCCGGGTGTTCCGTGAGTTCGCGGTGGAGACGTTCTCCGAGGAGGAGGACGTGCTCCTGGACCTGGCGGCCGGAGGCGCGACGCTGGGCGAGCTGCTGGCGAGCGCGAGGGAGGCCCCGCTGTTCGCGGCGCGCTGGGTGTTGCACCTGTACCGGCGGGGAGCGCTGGCGCCGCACCGGTCGACGGGCCCCAAGGTGGGCGAGTCCACGGAGTTCACGGAGCTGCTGACGCTGGTGCGCGCGTTCCTGTCGTCGCGGAAGTACGACCTGGCGGTGGCGTTGGCGGCGCAGGTGTTGGAGCGGGGGCCGGTGCCGGAGGCGCACGCGCTGTACCGCGAGGCGGAGGTGGGGCTGACGCTGGCGTTGAGTGACGCGCTGTTCGCGTTGGACGGGAGGCTGGTGTTCGAGCCCATCCCCCGCCCTTCCCCGCCGGATCTGACGGCGGACGACCTGTATCTCTATTCGAAGCTGAGGGGCAGCCGGAGCATCCGTCAGGCGCTGCGCACGGCGGCCATGGGAGAGCTGGCCGCGTCACGTTCCGTGGAGCGACTGAGGGCCGCGGGGCTGATCCGCGTGGCCCCGTTGGCGCCCGGTGCGCCGGAGCCTGGGCCCAGGCGGACGACGACGGAGCCCTATGGTTTGAATCTGGGGGACCTGGGCGGAAACTGAGCCCATGCGCTTCCGACCCTTCCTGAAGATGTCCTCCGCGGGTGATGCACGGGGGCAGGCCAGTCCTTCCGGGAGCTGGGTGGCACTGGAGAAGCTCCATGGCGCGCAGCTCGTCCTGGGTGTGCAGGATGGGGCGGTCCACTTTGGCAAGCGCAAGGCCTGGCTCGAGGAGGGGGACTCCTTCTTTGGCTGGCAGCTGTTGCGACTGTCCTTGAGCAACGCGGCGCTGGAGGCGGTCCGGACGCTGGGGCTCACCGACGCGCGCGTCTACCTCTACGGAGAGCTGCTGGGAGGCCGCTATCCCCACCCGGAGGTCCCCGCCGTGCCCGGGATGATGCCGGTCCAGACGGGCATCTGGTACGCGCCGGGCCTTCACTGGGTGCTGTTCGATATCCTCGTGGCCCGGTCGGACGAGGATGAAGGGGTGATGCTCTCGCATCGCGACGTGGAGACAGCCGCGAGAGCCGCGGGAGTGCACGCGCCTCCGCTCGTGGCGCGAGGAACGCGGGCGCAGATGGAAGCCGCGCCCACGCGAGCACTGACGCGACTCCCGGCGATGCTGGGCTTGCCCCCGCTGGCCGACAATTGGGCGGAAGGGCTCGTCATCAAGAGTGAGCAGTCCGTGGCACCGGGGCAGCGCGTCGCCTTCAAGCGGAAGATCGAGGAGTTCAACGAGGCCCGCTTCGACGAGAGCACGGCCTGGGATGCCCACCAGCGGCTGTCCTTCACCGAGCTTCAGGACTGGTCCTCACGTCTGGTGAATCCCGCGCGGGTCGCCAGCGCCCTCTCGAAGGTCGGGCGCGATGATGCCGAGGCCGTGGTGAGCGAGGTGGAGTTGGATGTCCGGGTGGATCTGGAGCTGGCCTTCCCCACCGCGTGTCAGTCCCTGGATCCGGCGAGCGAGGAACGTCTGGCCGCTCATGTTCGTGAGCTTGCCCGGCCGCTCATCCGGCAGGCCTTGGATGCCGCCAGGAGCTGAGCTCCGCCCACGAAAGTCCATGCTCGCACCGGACCTGGGGCCGCACGACAAGGTGCGTGCCCTGCTCGCACGTGGCTATCCGCGACAGGCTCGGGCCTGTGCCGAGCGCATCGTGGAGCGAGGTGACGATCCGAACGCCACGGGGCTGCTCGCGGATGCGCACTTCGCGCTGCGAAGGTTCGACACGGCATCAAGGCTCTATGCGCAATGGTTCGACGGCAACACCCGGCTGGACGCGGCCCGCGTGTTGCGCCACTACCTCCCCGCGCGGTCGGAACCTGATCAAGGGAACTCGAGCGTACCCTCGCGCCAGGCCTTGAGCGCGTATTCCGCAGCGAGTCCATTGATCCCCGGACGTTTCGCGATCCAGAGCAGTACCGGCTCGCCAAGCTCGGGAGCGAACTCCAAGGCGTGGACCGCAACGTTCGTTCGGACGGTTTCGTTCTCGCTCTGGAGCAGAGGAAGGAGCTGGGACGTCTCACCACGGCTCCGAAGTTCCCGATAGGCCCCTGTGATCTTGTCCTGGGCGCGATTGGCGGACCGCGAGTCCGCGGCATCCAGGGCTTGTTCGTATGCGATGGAACCCTCCGCGTACCACTGGACGAGTTCCTCGACGCTGGCCTTCTGGAACTTGCGGGCACTCAAGGAACGACTCCGCAGTGCGATCAGGAGAATTTGAGCGTGCCCTCGCGCCAAGCCTTGAGGACGTACTCCGCACGGAACCCGAGGAGTCCGGGACGCTTCGCGAGCCAGAGCAACGTCGGCTCGCCAAGCTCGGGAGCGAATTCCAGGACATGGGCCGCGACGTGCATCCGGAGGGTTTCGTCCTCGCTCTTGATCAGGGGGATGAGCTGGGACAGCGCATCACGGCTCCGAAGCTCATGGTAGGCCCCCATGATCTTGTCGTTGGCTCGGTTGGCGGCCCGCGAGTCCGCAGCCTCCAGCGCCTGTCCATACGCGACCGAGCCTTCCGCGTACCACTTGACGAGCTCTTCGATGCTGGCCTTTTGAAACGTGCGGGCACTCATGGAACGACTCCATAGCGCATGAGGATCATCATCCCGAAGTCACGTTGGGCCTGGAGGGACTGACTGCTCAACCATTGCCGCACGGTCATTTGTCCCCCTGTGGTGAAGGGATCCTTCGATGAATAGTACCTGCTGATCCGCTGGTGGATGGCTTCGTCGATCGCGATCACGTTCTCAGTGTTGTGCAGGGACTGGGGACCGAAGCGCCGCACGTTGCCGTCCGTCTGCTCGACGATGTGGTGCCACTGCTTCCCCGGCCCCGCGGGTCCTCGGGCCCGCTTGAGGGCACTGAAGGAGTTCCAGGAACGCGCCCCGCCTGGCGTGGTGCTGGCCGGAGGCTTCGCCGCCATGGCGACCGCCGTGGACGGCAATGAGAGCGTGATGACTCCGCCCGAGACGGACACCGCCCTCACCTGATCGAGGCCCGCGATGTGGATGCCCGCGCGCGAAGCCACCGCCGCGCCTCCCGGGAAGTCCGGCAGCGTCGCGAGCCGGGCCGCCAGCAACGATGCGCCTCCGGTCAGGCCATGGCTCACCGCGACGGTGGTCGCGAGGACCAGGACTCGCGCGATGGATGGACCGACCCGAGCGGCGAAGCGCTGGCCGGACGCATCCAGCTCCTTCCAGGTGGTGGCCTGGTCCGTCGCGAGCTTCAGATCCTGGCTTGCGTCAATCAGCTCCAGGAACGTCTCCGCGCCCAGGTAGATCAGGAGCAGCGCGGAGATGACCGCGGCGGCCTTGGTGAAGGCAGGTTCGGGATTCGCGGCCAGAGCCGCCCAGGTCACGAGTCCGGTCGCGATGACCGAGTAGAAGAGCTGCGGCGCCAGGGTCTCCTCCACGGCCCTGGAGATGCTCTCCTTGAGCGGGTCGAGGGACAGGGCAAGCGCCACGCCGAACTTGTCCCAGTCGCTCAGCCCCATCACGTCTTCGAGCAGCGAGATGCAGTCGCCCCGCCGGAGTCCCGGCTCGCAGAAGCCTCCAAAGGCACGGTCCGTATCACTCGTGGAATAGGAGGCGCGCACCCAGTCGCCTGGACGCGAAGCCCGGAGGCGCAGCGGTGTGACCAGAACCAGCTCCGTCAGCGCCTCCTCAAATGCACCCTCCCCCACCGTCACCGCCCGGACGGCAGATGGCGGGCTGTACTCGATGGGAGCACCGTCGCCGGTATCCAGCCGCACCCTGCCCCTTGGGGCGGCACACGCACTGAGCAACGCGAGGAGCAGGACAGCGAGCTGGACTCGAAAGGCCATGGCCCCCTCCGGGTCCACTCCCTAGCGTGTGGCTTGACCTCAAGGGAAGCCCGGTGGGTGTTCGAAGAATGGAGCACAGGGATGAACCCAGCAGCCCGTGAGCGGATCACCCTCGTGGAGGTGCTCGAACGGACAGCGCCCTTCCCTGTCTTCACCGCCACCCTTCAGGCCGCGGTTCAACGCCTGGAGACCGAAGGCGTGAGCAGCCTGCTCAGCATCCAGTTCCACGCCCGGCCCGACGACACGGAGGTCGGCGCGGTCATCACGTTCGCGGACTCGCGCCAGGTCATGGAGCACATCCGGCGCATCTCCGGGTGGCCGGAGTTCAAGGCGCTCCTCGGTGTCGCGAAGCCCGTGGACGTGCGCGTCTACGGGCTTCTTGGCGAGGAGGCGCATGCCTGGCTCCGGACGATGAACGTCGTGAGCAAGGTCTTCGAAAGCCCCGTTGCGGGCTTCGTGCGCTGAAGCGGCTTCAGCGCGCGTCGGGCATCTTCTTGTCGGACACCAGCACCCAGACCGAATCCGTCTTGTCGCTGTAGAACAGCGTAATGGCCACGTGGCGCGCGCCGTGCGCGAAGCGGAAGACGAAGCCAAACGTCTGGTAGAGCTTCTTCGCCCGCACGCCCTCCTGGAACAGGCCGAAGAACTGCCGCACGCGCGTGCACGGCGCGACGTCGTAGAAGAAGTTCTTGCCGATCTGCTCGCGCGCCTGGATGCGCGCCAGCGAGGCCTCGGTCCGGTTGAACTTGAGGATCCGGCCCTGTCCGTCGAGCTGGATCATTCCCAACGGCAGATGATCCAGCTCCGTCTCCGACATGCCGTCGACGCGCTGGATGAGTGCGTCGATCGACTCCAGCGAGGTGGCTTGCAGGGGAAAGGGTTCGCCAGTGGGGGGAGTGTGCGGGGCCGGGCTCATGCGCGAAGCGTAGAAGGCGTCCGCACCGGCACGTCCGTGCGATGCCGGTGTCCAACGTTTGATCGTTGGGTGGTGTGCTTCCACGCCCGCGCAATCCTCCGCTATCGGACGGAAGCCCTCGCCCGCCTCAGCTCGCGGTGCGGGTCGCCACGTCCACCCGCCCGAGCCACACGCTCAAGCGCTCGCGCCGCTCCACCTCCGCGCCCTGCCAGGGCGTGAGCGGCGTCCGCAGGCTCTGCAGCTGCGCGAACAGGGCCAGGTCCGCCACGCTCAGCGCCCCGGACAACCAGAAGCCCTGCTCCGGCGCCCGCGCATCCAGCTGGTCCAACAGCGCCCCGAACCGTCGCCAGCAGGCCTCCGCGCCCGCGCGCCAGACATCCCGCGCCACCAGCCGCTCCACCTGCTTGCGCCGGATCAGCGTCGGAACCACCGCGCGCACCGGCGCCGGCATGAAGTGGAAGAACGCGGCGCGCGTCCGGGGCCAGTTGCGGTCATCCGCCCAGCGAGAGGCGACCAGGAAGCCGTTGAGGGACGTGTCCGCCAGCTCCTCCCAGAGCAGCGCCTCCGGTGACGCGTCGATGCGGCCCGGCGCCAGCTGCTGGATGCGCGCGAGGATGGCCGTGGAGTCCGGCACCGCCTCCTTCCCCACCAGCAACACCGGCACCTGGCCGGTGGGGTTGTGCGCGCGGTGCGAGGCCGGGTTGTCCTCGCAGCCCCGCGCGTAGGGCAGCCCCGCGTACTTCAGGGCACGGTGGGCCTTGAGGCAGAAGGGAGAGTAGCTCTCGATGCCCGGCAGGCCGGTGTCGGCCAGCTCCAGCAGGGTCAGGGGTGGCAAGGCGTTCGTGTTCATGACGCCACCCTGGACCCGCCTCGTGACAGCCGTCTGTCAGGATAGTGACGGCGCGGCTCAGCTGTCCCAGTGGATGTCCAGCCACTTCAACGTGGGGATCTCCACCTGGAACGGGGTGAGCATCAGCTTGCGGTAGTCCATCACCACCTGGGTCATCTTCTTCTCCAGGAACCTCCGAACCTCCGCATTCTTCTCGAAGTAGTCGTCGATCCGCTTCAGGGCGTCCTGGATGCCCCGAATCTCCGTGCCGGTGTAGCCGTTGGTGAACTCGTCCCGCGTCCGCACGAGCATGAGGAAGGTGGTGAGCTCATCCGCGACGACCGGGGGGATGAACTCGTAGTGCATGGCGATGAAGGCGGCGATCTCGTTCTTCGTGCCGCCCAGGAAGTTCGCGTTCGTCGGATCCAGCGAGGCGCCACTCAGGCTGTTGCAGTACGCCCGCATCACGTCCTTGAGCGCCGCCAACTGGCGCACGTCCGCGACGGATTGGATCTGGTAGTTCGTCAGGGGCTTCAGCTTGCTCCCGAGCTCCCCTTGCGGAGGGACGAGCATGAAGGACGCCGCGCCCAGGACGTCGATGCGGCAGCGCTCGGAGAACTTCTTGCGCAGCCCGATGGCCGCCTCCTTCAGCGCCCCCTTCCGCTTCGACAGGCTCCGGAAGAGCCAGCCTTCGTCGTAGATGGCCTCCAGCTTCGAGTCGTCGACCTTGTTGGACTTCACGTCCACGAGCTTGCTGTCGACCAGCAGCTTCGCGACTCCCGACGGGCTGTCGTTCACCTCATTCCCGATGCAGTAGACGTAGACGTGGACGTCGTCGAGGGTGGCCAGGAGCGTCTTCGACTTGTTGCTCTCCACCTTGTAGGCCTTCACCTGCAGGGTCGTGCCCCCGGTGCTTTCGACCTCCGAGTAGCTCACGTTCTTCTGGAAGGTCGACGTGACCCCCTGGTTCAGGAGGGTCCCGTTGTCGGCGAGCTTGGGGGCATGCACGAGCAGGGAGTTGGCGAGGATGTTCACCCCGGAGCGCACCAGCCAGTGCACCTTGTGGCCGTACCGGACGGTCTGCTCGACCGCGTCGATGGCCGCGTTTCCGCCCTGGATGCAGATGGTCTTGCCCGTCGCCCCGCTTGTCGCCAGGTAGCGCATGAGCTGATCCATGTCCATGATCCGCCGGTCCTGCTCCCAGTTCTCGGGGGCCTTGATGCCGTTGGCCTCCGTGGGCTTGAGGTAGCTCCCGTTGCCCGTCATCAGGAGCAGCTCGCGGGCCTTGATGGGCTCATTCACCTTCTCGAACTCCGCTGGCGCGAAGGTGATCTCGAAGTGCTTGTCGTCCTCGCCTCCGGTGTCCTTGAACTCGATCTTCGTCACGTGTCCCCAGAGCCGGGTCAGGCCCAGGTTCATGGCGCGGGCGATCACGTCCAGCCACTCGTCCTTGAAGCTCTCGCGGGTCGTGTAGCCCTGGGACTGCGCGAACAGCTCCTCCTCGCCGACCACGGGGTCGCTCGTGCTGAAGACCTTCTGCCACTCCTCCTTCACCTTGGTCCGGGTCTGGGAGTTCTGGAAGGAGGAGAGCGGCCGGGTGCTGATCACCTGGCGGGTGTGATTGACGACGTAGTTGCTGCCGCGTCCCGTTTGCGTGTCGGTCTTGTTGATGTGCCACGGGTTGCTCATGCCGATGAGCACCGTGTTCGCGAACAAGGCGCGCTTGGACGTGAGGTCCAGGAGCGACTTGTCCTCCGGGGCCTTCTTCATGTCGATGTCCTTGTCACCGACGAACATCAGGTGCTCGAGCGCCTTCTTGCGCGACTCCAGGTTCTCGATTTCACCGAGCTGCTTCGTGAGCTGCTCCCGGATGCCCGACGTGAGGTCGGACCCCATGCGCGCATCGAGGTAGTACATGGCACCGCCACCAGCACCGATGATGGCCTTGTCGAAGATGGGCATGGGGTCCTCCCTGAGGTCACGGGCCTACTGGCCGTTGTACTTGAGGTCGCGCGGGTTGACGGGCTGCGTGCCGCGGAGCAGGTCGACGGCCTCGAAGGCCTTCATGCCGCTGTTGCCCTGCGTCGCCGCCTGCCACGCGGGCAGCGATTTGAAGGCGAACACCATGTCGAAGTCCATGGGCACCGTCCCGGGATCCAGCGGCACGTTGCCCGGGTTGTCCTGGAACCACTTCATCCAGGCCGCGGACCCGGGCTGCTCGAGCACCAGGGCGTCGCCCACGACCGTCGGCGGCATCGTGGTGGTGGGCAGCAGGAACGTCTTCATGGGCCATTCCGCCACGCTGTGGCAGCTCATGCACGACGAGGCCTGCACGGCCGGCACGATCTGCCCGTTGATGGAGGCCGGCGCCACCACCGCGCCGTCGTTCGGGCCGGACAGGCGGCCGCCCCACCCCAGCGTCGCCGTGGAGTACGCCGGCGCCGCGGGGTTGATGACCGTCTCCTGCAGCGGCGTGCCCGGGTTCAGCGTGGAGTTGACGTTGGGATCATCCCCCCACATCGCGCCCAGGGGGATCATCTTGTCCCACGGGCTGCCCGGCACTCGCATGTCGTAGACGAGCGTGGAGAACACCCAGCCCGTCTTGGGCGACGTCTTGCTGTCCTTGACGATGATGTCGAACTGCATGATCGACGCGTTCATCGTCACCGGCTTCGCGTTCGACGGACCGTTGGGCGGCGGCACGTAGACGGGCCACAGCGACGCGCCCTGCATCACCGGCCAGTCCTTCGCCAGCGCGCTGGTCAACGCCACCTTGATGACGATGGACCCTTCCGGGAACTGCGCGGACGTGTTGGTGAGCGTGGGCGTCATCGCCGTCTTGCCCCACACCTGCCCCAGCGCGTACGCCGCCACCTTGTCGTAGTAGGTCAGCACGTACGTCGTCATGTCGACCTTGAGGCCGGACGCGGCGAAGGTGGCCGCGGGGAACTCGGAGCCCACGTACGTGCCGTGGATGCTCTCGCGGATGGAGGCGAGCCACGGCTCGTTGTACCAACCCTCCTTCGCCGCATCCCACCGGGGATAGTTGTAGAGCAGCGTCTGCATGGACGGCGCGATGTAGGCCTTCAGCGCGTTGACGTACGCGAGCGCGTTCGCCTTGGAGATGGGCTGCCCCTTGAGCGCGGCGATCCACGGCGGATTGGCCGGCGGCGCCACGGGCGTCTGCGGATAGTCGTGGCTCAGGCTGAACATCGGGCCCTGGTACTGCCAGGACGGCGGGATGTTGCCGTTGTTGTCCGCGAAGGGGTTCGCGTTCACGGAGTTGCGCTCGTACGCCTCGCGGGCCGCGGCGAACGGCGTGCGGACCTTGCCGGGCTCGGCGGGCGCGGTGGCGGAGACCGGCACCACGTTGGCGGTGGGGGCCTTCTTGGGCGGAGACTTCGCTTCCGCCGCGTCGGCCTCCGGCACCTTGCAGCCGGAGAGGGACAGCGCCACGCAGCCGGTAAGGCCCAGGACGCCTGACTTCAGGGATTGGCGAGAACGCTTCATGGACGAGCAGACCTTCGTGGGCCACACCGCGCCCGAGTGGGGTGGAACGCGACGACCGTGAGACAGGGCGGCGGACGCCATGTCCGCCGCCGCCGTCCTGCACTGCACGCGGCGATCCACTTCCCTGGAATGCGTCGTTTCCTCTGCGAACCGGCTTCGGCGGCCCGCGCCCGCGCCCGGAGCGCGTCTTCACCGCAAGCGATTGCGTTCGCGCGCGACGCACGCCCCGCTCCCCTCCCCCCGGTCCAGGGTCCCCCTCACCCCGTGAGGGATGACGGCTCGACTCCTGGCGTCACGGCGCGGGCGGGCGCTTGCGCGCGGAGGGCTTGGGCTTGAACGCGTCGCTGCGCGGGTGGAACTCGTCGTACACCTTGCGAAGGCGGGCGCCGTTGACGTGCGTGTAGATCTGCGTCGTGGCCAGGTCCGCGTGGCCCAGCATCTGCTGCACCGCGCGCAGGTCCGCGCCGCGCTCCACCAGGTGCGTGGCGAACGAGTGGCGCAGCTTGTGCGGCGACAGCGGCTTCAGGATGCCGGCCTTCAGCGCGTAGCGCTTGAGCAGCTTCCAGAAGCCCTGCCGCGTGAAGCCTCCGCCGCGCGGCGTGACAAACAGCGCGTCCGCCTGGCGCTTGCCCAGCAGCTCCGGCCGCGACTGGGACAGGTACTCCTGCACCTTCTCAATCGCCACGCGCCCCAGCGGGACGATGCGCTCCTTGGAGCCCTTGCCCTTGGTGACGAGATAGCCGGCCGTGAGCTGCACGTTGTTGAGCTCCAGCGTGCACAGCTCCGTCACGCGCAGGCCGGTGGCGTAGAGCACCTCCAGCATGGCCTTGTCGCGCAGGCCCGTGACGGTGCGCTCGTCGGGCGCGGCGAGCAGCTGCTCCACCTCCTCCAGCGTGAGGAACACGGGCAGCTTGCGGGGCGACTTGGGCGTGTCCACGTCCTCCGTGGGGTCCTTGTCCGCCATCCGCTCCGCGACGAGGAAGCGGTGGAAGACACGCAGCGCGGCCAGGTGGCGCGCTTGGCTGCGGCGCCCCAGGCCCCGCTTGCCCAGCGTCACCAGGTGCGCGAGCACGTCCTCCTGTTTGACGCGCGCCACGTCCTCCTTGCCGCGCGAGCGCAGGTCCTCGAAGTACACGGTGAGGTCCGCCGCGTAGGCGTCCACCGTCTTGCCGGACAGGCCCCGCTCCGCGCGGATGAAGGCGATGAACGCGTCGAGCAGTCCTTCCATGGTCCCCGGAGGCTACCGGACGTGCTCCCGAGGGCAACTCCCTGACGGCCCCACCCGTCACGACGTTGCCTTCACCCCGGGAAGCGGTCCACCCTGCCGCTTCCCACACTCAAGGAGTGACGAAGATGCGTGCACAGGCATGGATGTGGATGGCGGTCCTCACGCTGGGCGGCGTGGGCACGACGTCCCTGGCGCAGACGCCCGCGCCCACGGCGACGGCGCAGAAGACCCGGACGGGCAAGGTGAAGAGCGTCAGCCCGTCCAGCATCCAGTTGGAGGGCACCACCGCGGACGCCCCGCCGCTCACCTACGTGGTGGACACGACGAAGCCCCAGCTCACGCAGACCCTCCAGGGCATCCGGGCCGGGGACTCCGTGAAGCTGACCTACGCCCCCAACGACGTGGGCGCGAAGGTCGTCACGGACGTGCAGAAGCAGTAGCGCCTGGCGGCGGCCCCAGGCACCTCAGGCCTGGGGTTCCGCAGAGGCCTCCTGGGCGTGCGCGCGCTCCAGCGCCTCCACCACCCAGGGCCAGCCCACCAGGATGTTGCCCGGCGAGCGCAGGCACGCGTCCGCCACCGCCAGCACCTCCGCCGGCCGCGAGCGCACCGCCAGAGCCAGGTGACGGCTCAGGAACGGGTGTGGCAGGTAGCTCAGGTTGTGATGCCGCACCGGCACCCAGCGCAGCGTGGGCTTCCCCGTGAAGCGCTCCACCGCGTACGCCACCGCCTGCGCCAGCACCTCCAGCGCGTAGAACGGCAGCCGGAACGCGCACGTCAGGAAGGCCACCAGCGCGCTCGCCGCCACCGCGCCCGCGAAGGACACCGTCGAGGCGCTGCTCCACACCAGCATGGGCACCAGGCTCGTGGCGATGGCCGCCACCTGCACGTTGCGCACGGACGGCCCGCGCCCGCTGGCCAGGCCGCCAATGCTCCCCGCGGACAGGCCGGACACGATGCCCAGGCACAGGCCCACCGTCATGGCCGCTCCGCCGCCGTGCTCCGGACCGAAGGCGCCGCCCGCCGTGGCGTGCAGCCCCGCCAGCATGGACACGCTCGCCAGCGAGCCCAGCAGCACTCCCGACGCGAGCCCCGACACCAGCGCCACCACCAGCCCCACCGCGCTGCACAGCGCCGCGGAGACCAGGTACACGCCCCGCATCGGCACGCCCATCAGCCGCAGCCCCAGCCCCGCGAGCACCGTGAGGGTGGGCGACAAGACGACGAGCAGCAGCAGCATCCGCGCCACGAAGGCCCCGGCGGCGCGGCCTCCTTCGGCCTGCTCGCGCCACAGCTGCCCGATGCGGCCCGCGGGCGAGCGGATGCCCGCCTCGCGCAGCCGGTAATGCAAATCAATGGGTCGGAACACCAACAGGCCCAGCAGCGCGAGCGCGCCCGGCACCCGCTCCGGTGAGTCGACGACAGGCGTTGCTGGTAGGTCCCCCTCGGCCAAGGCTTCCCCCTCTAGAAAGGATTTCAGGACTCCAGACTACCCTTGCCTTGCCTCAGGATTTCAAGCGTATCGCCTATCAGTGAAACCACCGTGGACGGCTCGTTCAAGGTGACGCCTCCGTCAAGAATCAAATCCAGCCCGTGCCCCAGCGCCGTCTTGATATCCCGTGCGTCGGAAAGAACCGTACCGTCGGTATGGGTCGCCGACGTGGTGATGAGCGGGCGGCCGAGCGCTTTCGCCAGCTCGCGGGGCAAGGCGGCGTCCGGCACGCGCAGGCCCACCTGCTTCTGCTTCGTCATCATCACCTCCGGCACCAGGCGCGTGGCCTCCAGGATGAAAGTGAAGGCCCCCGGCGTGAGCCCCTTCATGGCGCGGTAGGCGAAGTTGCTCACGTGCGCGTAGCGGGCCACGTCCGACAGGTCCGGGCACAGCAGTGACAGGGGCTTCTTCTTGTCGCGGCCCTTGAGCTGGTACAGCCGCTCAATGGCTTTCTTGGCGTTCAAATCACAGCCGAGCCCGTAGTACGTGTCCGTGGGGTAGGCGATGAGGCCGCCCTTCTCCAGCACCTCCACCGCGCGTGCGACATGGCGGGGCGAGGGGTGATCCACGTCCACCTCGAGGATGGGAGCGGCGGCGGCGGGCATGACGGGAGGCTCCTGGGAGAGGCCACCCCCGGGGTGAGGGGGTGTGCCCCCACTATGCGCCGCCGCCCGCCTCCTCCGCACGGATTTCGCCACTGCCCAGGAGCGCACGCCGGGTGAGGACGGGCCCCACCAGTTCGTGCGCGGTGATCATCGCGACGATGAGCACCTCCACCTGCGGCCCGAAGGTGGGGAAGGTGCGCGACACGAGCGCCGCCAGGCCGAACGTCACGCCCGCCTGGGAGATGAGCCCCATCCACAGGTAGCGCTTGAGGCGCGGGTCGTCCGCGGGCGCGAACCTGCGGCACGCGCCCCAGATGGCCAGGCCGCGCAGCGCGACGAGCAGCAGCGCCGCCGGCCCCACGGTCACCAGCGCGTCCAGCTTCAGCCCCGCCCCCGCCGCGGCGAAGAAGAGCGCGAACACAGGCAGGCCTGCCTGGTTGATGGCCTGATGGATGCGCCGGCCCTCGCGCTCGTCCAGGTTCGCGATGAGCGCCCCGGCCGCCAGCGATACCAGGAGCGGCGACAGGTGCAGCCGCGCCCCGCCCTCCGCCGCCGCGAACGACAGGCCCACGAGGAACAGCGGCAGCTCCCGGTTGACGCCCCGCATGTACAGGAGCATCGCCAACGCCAGCAGGCACCCCACCGCCACGGAGCCGAACAGCTCCCACC
>NZ_RAWN01000200.1:0-16657 GCF_003668895.1 Corallococcus sp. AB045 | reverse complement strand
GGGCGGGGCAATCACCTCCAGGCCGTAGAAGGCGCGCTCGCTCTCGGTGAGCTGGACGTTGATGGGTTGGACGGGCTGTCCGTCCACCAACTGGAGGAAGAGCGCCTCGCCCTCGTCGGCGCGGATGCCGCGCAGCCGGCGGCTGGCTCCGAGCACGCGGTACTCCGAACCGCGCGTCATGCCGATGCCGTCCCAGGCGAGCCAGCCCACGCTGCACCACTGCACGTCCTGGCGCGCGTCTCTGACCCAGGCGCAGAGCCGGTCCAGCGCCTCGTTCGCCGCGCCGTAGTCCGCCTGTCCATCGTTGCCGATGTAGCTGAACGCGGAGGTCAGGACATGGAAGGGCACGGGAGCCGGGAGGCGGCGAGCGCAGGCCTCGCGCAGGTTGCGGAGTCCCACCAGCTTGGTGTCCAGCGTGCTCCGGAGCTCCGTGAGCCGGCGGCGGTGGAGCTTCTTGGAGACCTGCGTGCCCGCGCCATGGACCACCAGGTCGAGCCGCCCGTGTTCGCGGATCAGCTCCTCCACCACGCGGTCCACGTCCTCGGGGCGGGTGACGTCCGCGGCGCGGTAGGTCATCTGGCCGGGAAGCCGCATGAGTCCATCGAGCGTGGCCCGCAGCTCACGTACGGCCAGGTGGCGTTCGAAGCGTGCACGCAGCGCGGGCATGCGCACCGACCTGTCACGGGCGAGCTCGGAGGCATAGAACTCGCGCTCCACGGCGCCCAGTTCCTCGTCGCGTGCCTGGAGCACGCGCTCGGGAGCATCGGAAGGGTCGCTGCGGCCCAGGAGGACGACCTTGCAGCCGTACCGCTTGAGCAGCGCTCCGGCGAGGACGGCCGTCACGCCGCGTCCACCACCCGTGAGCAGGACCACCGAGTGGGAGTCGAGCGTGACGCCGGGACGCGCCGGAACGTCCGTCGGCTGGAGCAGCCGGACGCAACGGACGGAGCCATCGAAGCAGACCTCCACGGGCGCGGTGTCGTCACCGGTGCCCAGCTCGGACGCGACGTGGTTGAGCGCCATGCGGAGCGGGAGCGGACCCGTGGCGATGGCACGGATGCCACGCGCTGGAACCTCGCGGCCCAGGGACTTGAGCAGGCCGGCGAAGAGGCCGGTGACAGGGTGCAGCGTCCGGCGAGCACCGACGCCGCCGATGCACAGGCTCGCCATCGTCACGGTGCCGGCGGACAGTCCTTCATAGGCGCGGCGGGCGGACAGGAAGAGCAACTCCAGCGCCTCGTGGCGCAGGGCCGTGTCCGCGACGACGGAGGACTCGCTCTCCTTGGATGACATGCGGCACACCGCGACGATGACCTGAGGCTCGAAGCCAAGCGCATCCAGGCCCGCCTCCGCGGTCTCCTCCCGTGTCAGGTCGATGCCATGGATCCGCGCTCCCGCATCGGATGCGCCCGAGTGGAGGATGCGGAACTCAGGGCCGCAGATGTCGTGGGCCTGGGCCGAAAGCTCACGGGCCACGGCTTCGTCTTGAGCGATGAACAGCACCCGCCGACCGCGCAGTTGCGACACTCCGGTCGTCAGTGCCGGGCGCTCGACGAGCACCGGCGCGTGGTAGCGGATGGGCGCCGAGTGGTCGAAGCCGTCGGATGCCTCCGGGATGGAGGTGGCGGATGCGGTGACCGTTGCGATGGCTCCTGGTGCAAATGGAGCGCTAGGCCCACGGACATCCAAGGTGCCCGCCTCCGGACCGGAGCGGCCCAAACCTGTCCGACTGTCGGACAAGTTCCCGTGGCCCGGCTGAAGGGGGAGCCCCTCCCGGCCGACCGGGTTCTCCAAACCTGTCCGACTGTCGGACAAGTTTCCGTGGCCCGGCTGGAGCAGCAGCCCCTCGGGCCCAGCCCGGTCCAAACCTGTCCGACTGTCGGACAAGTTTCCGTGGCTCGGCTGGAGCGGCAGCCCCTCCGGCCCGGTGTGGTCCAAACCTGTCCGACTGTCCGACAAGTTTCCGTGGCTCGGCTGGAGCGGCAGCCCCTCCGGCGCGGCGTGGTCCAAACCTGTCCGACTGTCCGACAAGTTTCCGTGGCTCGGCTGGAGCAGCAGCCCCTCCGGCCCGGTGTGGTCCAAACCTGTCCGACTGTCCGACAGGTTTCCGGTGCTTGGGCGGCGCGGCTGCGTCCAATCCATCGCAGGTGATGCAGGGAGACCGGAGGTGCGCGTCAGTTCGCGTGCGTCAGCGCGGGCCGGTCCAACCGGGTTGTCCAAACTTGTCCGACTGTCGGACAGGTTCGTGCGGTCCGGCTGAAGGGGGAGCCCCTCCCGGCCGACCGGGTTGTCCAAACTTGTCCGACTGTCGGACAGGTTCGTGCGGTCCGCCGCCGACGGGGCGGTCCTGCTGAGGTCTCGATTCTCAGCACTGGAGACGGAAGGCATGCCCGAGGACCTGGCGGATCTCTCCAGTTCGCGGCGCTCCGCGGACGGAGACCTTGCCGCCACTGCTTGTTCCTTCGGTGCTCCAGGCCGGGCGCTGAGGCCAAGCTGAAGCTGGAGGACCAGCCGTGTGCCGGTCGCGGCATCCGGATGGAAGCGCAGCGTGATGGCCTGCCCCTCAGCGGCGGCCCGCACCGCGTTCAGCACCTCCTGTGCTTCCCGAGCGGAGTGGGGCGGCAACGTGACGCCCGGCCCTGCGCCGGAGCCAGCCTCTTCGGACATCCTCAGATGGCACAGTGGCTTCAGGCCGTGCGCTTCCGCCTTCGCTGCCGTGGTCACCGCCAACATCGTCATGCCCTCTTCGGGCGCGGACACAGCGGGGCCTTCCCCGGGCCTCTTCACATGGGCGCTGCCCACGAGCACCAGCTCGAAGCCGCTGTTTATCAGGGCGCTCGATGCCCGCAGCGATGCGGCCAGCGTGCCGGCCCCCGCATCCACCACGAAGTTCGGTCCCTTGGTGTCGAGCGCCCCCGCCACCCGTCCCGGCGTGACGTTGGGCATCATCCCCTGGAGCGTGTACGGCCCGGACGGTCGCAGCGCGCCCACTGCCGCATGGAGCCGGTCCACCAGCGGCAGCAGCCGCGCGGAGTCCGGAGCCCGCTGGATGTTCTCGCGCAGCCTGCGCCGCGTGGAGTCCGCAAGCACTCGCTGCGTGGCCTCCACGCCCCGGCGCGTCTTGCCCTCCAACCCCAGGACGATGGCCGTCCCCGTGCGCAGCGAATCGAACGCCCCGAGCTTCTTCACGACGTCGCTCGCGACGATGAGGCCCAGGTGCTGCGTGAGGTCCATGTCCTCGGTGATGTCCGGCAACAGCCGCACGGACGCGGGCAGACGCATCGCCTTGGCGTCGAAACGCACCTCCGGGAACATCCCCTCCGCGGCCACCACCACCAGCTCTTCGCCCATGGAAGGCACGGCCCTGGCGCGCGGCGCGAGCGGACCTCCCCGGTACTCCTCCAACACCAGGTGCGCATTCGTGCCGCCGAAGCCGAAGCCGTTCGTGGCCGCACGGCGCGGATGGTCCCCGTTTTCCGGCCACGGCTGCTCCCGTGTGCTCACCTCGAAGTCCGGCCCGAGCGCTCGCAGGCCCGTGCCTGGACGATCGAAGTGGGACTGCGGCGGGAAGCTCCGGTGCTCCAGCGCCTTGCACAGCTTGATGACCGAAGCCGCACCCGCGGCCCACCCCACATGGCCGATCAACGCCTTCACGCTCGCGAGCTGGAGGCCCTTCCGCTTGCCTCCGAAGACGCGGCCAATCGACTGCAACTCGGTGGTGTCTCCGGCCGGCGTGGCCGTTCCGTGCGCTTCGATGTACTGGATGGACGCCGGTTCAACGCCCGCTGTCGCGTAGCACGCCTCCATCGCGGCCACCTGTCCGTCCGCTCGCGGGACGTTGGCGGAGCTGCTGCGCCCGTCGCTGGAGAGCCCCGCGCCACGGATGACCGCGTGGACCTTCATCCCCGCGGAGACGGCATCCTCCAGGCGCATCAGGCCGACCACTCCCGCGCCCTCGCCGAAGATGACGCCATCCGCTCGCTCGTCGAACGGCCGGCTCCCTGTCGCGGACAGTCCCTTGAACTGGGAGAACAGACAGCTGTTGCCCGGACCCGGAGAGAACACCCCGCCCGCGAGCACCAGGTCGGCCTCGCCGCGCTCCAGCGCCTTCATCCCCAGCGCGATGGCGTAGAGCGAAGAGGCACACGCCGCGTCCAGCAGTACCGTGGACACGCTCGGGCCCACCACGTCCGTCACCACCGACTGGAGGGTGGGGTGCGGTGCCAGTTCGGAGGACGTCGCGGTGACACCCAGCGCCTCACGCATCAACGCGGAGAACTCTCGCGCCATCTCGCCCCGAGCACGCAGCAGGGACTCTCCCGCTTCCACGCACAGCGCGTCGTCGTACTCGGGCGAGCCGTCCGCGGTGGATCCGAGCAGGCACTGGATGCGTCCAGGCGCACGCGGCGCGGTGGACCGCAAGGTTTCCATCGCCTGACTGAGCGCGATGGCCAGCAACCGCTGCTCACGGCCATAGCGCTGGAAGCGGTCCGGCGTGATTCCCGGAGGCGAAACGAGGTCGCTGTCCAGGACCCGCCCGGTGAGCAGCGTGTACGTGCGGTCCGGAGTCACCGCCGGACCCACGAAGTCCACGACCTGATCCGGATGGCTCACCCCAGTGTCGACGATGCCGCTGATGCCCCGCTGGATGTTCCGCCAGTACGTCTCCGGATCCTTCGCGCCACCCGGAAGCATGCAGCCCAATGACACCACAGCGATGGCCGGAGCCACGGGCGCTGCATCCCGAGCGACCGGCGCACTCTCGGGCAGCGAACGGTCCACGGACGTCAGCGTCACGGACGTGTCCTTGGGAAGGATCCGCTGGACGATGCGCGTCAGCCGTCCCCCCGTGCCGCAGTCCACGAACCGAGCGCAGCCCGCGCCCACCAACGTCTCCACCGCGCCCGGAAAGTCGAAGGGACGCACCAGGTGGGACGCGAGCGCCCCCGCCAGCTCGGACCCACCACGTCCGTACACCCGCCGCTCGATGGGCGAATAGATGGGCCCGCGTGCAGGATGCACCGTCAGGTCCGCGAGGCTCGTGCGGAACGCGGTGACCGCGGGCGCCAGGCTCGGGTGGTGGAACGGGTAGCGGCTGGCGATGAACGTGAAGCCCTTGCCCTGCCGCTCCAGGAACTCGCGCAACCGCTCCAGTTCCTCACGAGGCCCCGCGACCACGGTCTGCCGCGAGTGATTGCGGCCCGCGACCTCCAGCGTCCTGGCCCCACTCTCCGCCACGGCCCGGACGGTTTCCGAGTCCGACAGGGCGACCGCCGCGAGCGTGCCCAGGTCGTCCGGCACCGTCTGGAGTGCCCGGATGCGACGGCACACCACCGCCGCGCCCGTGCGCAGATCCATGGCTCCGGCCGCGGTCATCGCCGCGATCTCCCCGAAGCTGTGCCCCACGAACACGTCCGGCCGGGTGCCCTGACGCTCCATCCACCGCGCCCCCAGCACCCCGGACAGGAAGATGCCGAGCTGATCCAACAGCGGCGCCGCGTCCAATACCCGGCCCACCTGGGCGACGTCCTCCGCCGCGAGCAACGGCCCCACGTCGATGCCCTGCGAACGGCAGGCCTCCGACACCGCCAGCAGTTCGTCACGTAGCTCCGGCTGGAGCGCCTTCAACTGGAGGAAGAGGGCAGGCTCGAAAGTGCCCTGTCCCGCGAACAGGAACGCGGTGGCGTTGGTCGGCAGCTGAAGGCCGGGCACCGGCTCGGGAATGCGGACCATCCGCGAAACGCCGCGCGGAGCGGTGTCCGCCAGCAGCGTCCGCGCCAGCTCGCGCACGGCCTCCGGGAACAAGGCCTGGACGCCTCCACCGCCCTGCAACGCGAGGTCGCGGAAGCTCTTCGTGCCCGCCGGCTCATGCAGTGCCGCCAGCGATTCGAAGCTGCGCTGGAAGGACTGCGGGAACGCGCGCAGCGTCCCTTGCCGGTCCGCGCAGAGCACGGTCTGGTAGCCGCAGGCCACCGGCGTTCCGTCACTCTTCAACGTGCGGAAGCAGAAGCGCAGGGACACCTCTCCGCGCTCCTCCAGCGACGTCAGGATGATCAGCCGGTCCCCCAGCGCCGCCGGGGCGAGGTTGCGCGAATAGCCCTCGTAGGTGAGCAGGAGCACCTGGTCGAAGTCGCGCCGGAATTCGGGCTCCTCGAAGGCGTGCGGGCTGAAGAGCAGGTGCTCCCGGCCGGCGCACTGGAACTTGAAGTTGGTGAGGAAGTGATGGCTCCCGTAGGCCATCGTGTCGTCGAAGTGGATGTCGTACGGGACAGCGAAGAAGTCCATGGTGATGGCTCCTGGAAGGTGAGGGGTCAGGACGCGCGCGCGGCCGGCAGCAGGCCGTCCACGGTTCCGGAGAGGCCGGCGTCCACCACCCAGATGGCGCCATTCACACGCTGGGTCTTCGGCCCCAGCAGCAGCTCGGTCACATCCGCGACGTCGTCCGCGGTGCACAGCCGTCCACCGGGCGTCGCGGACTCCCAGCGTGCGACGCGCTCCGGCGCGTCCGGGAACATCCCCAGCAGGTCCCCGTGCACGGGCCCGGCGGACACGCAGTTGGTGCGGATTCCCTCCGGCGCCAGCTCCGCGGCCAGGTAGCGCGTGAGGGACTCCACGCCCGCCTTCACCACGCCCTGGCAACCCAGGTCGTGCATGTACCGCTGAGACATGGACGTGGACATGGTGACGATGCTCCCGCCCCCACGCGCGGCCATCAGCGGGCGGGCGCGCATCGCGCACTCGTAGGTGCCGGTGATGCAGGTGCGGAACGCCTTGTCCCAATCCCGGGGCGCGATGCGGTCGAACGGACCAATGAGCCCGTTGGACGCGTTGCACACGAGCAGGTCGAGCCCGCCCAGTTGCTCGCGGATCGCCGCGAACATCCGCTCCAGGTGCTCCTCCTGCGCGACGGAGCCCCATAGGTGGACCGCCCTGCCACCCGCGTCGACGATGTCCCGCGCCGTCTTCTCCCCGTCCTCACGGGAGTGGAACGAGTTGACGACCACCGTCGCGCCCGCGTGAGCCAGCCGCGTCGCGATGACCCGGCCGATGCCTTTCCCCGAGCCCGTGACGAGCGCGACCTTCCCCTCGAACGGCAGCTCCGTGCGCGACGGAACAGGCAAGGGCGCCGCGTGGACGGGAGCGCGAGGCCTGGCTTCCACGACGGGCGGCGCGGCTGGCAGCAGCGCACGGGCCGCGTCGGTGATGGCGGCCATCGTGCGCAGGCGCTGCGACGGCTTCGGCGCGTCGCCCAGCCCCAGTTCCTTCATGAGCACGGCCATCACCTCCGCCTGCTTCACGGAGTCGATGCCCAGCTCGTCCTCCAGGTCCGCGTGCGGCGTGAGCAGTTCCTCCGGATAGCGCGTCACACGCGCGAACACGGCGCGCACGCGCGGCAGGAGGTCCAGCGTGGCCGGAGCACCGGTGCTCGCCTTCGCTTCACCGATGCTCGCTTTCACTTCGACGACAGCGGGAACAGGCGTGACGTGGAGCGACGGTCCGGGCTCCGTGCCCAGCGCCTCCGTCACCGCCCCAGCGATGGCGCCGAGCGTGCGTGCCTTCCCGTTTCGGGGCAGCCGGTCCGGCGGCAGCTGGAACTCACGAGCGATGACCGCGGCGATCTCCGCGAGCTTCACGGAGTCGATGCCCAGCTCGTCCTCGAGCTGCGCATGCTCCGTCAGGATGTCCAGCGGATACCGCGTGACGGACGCGGCGCACTGCCGCACCTGCTCCAGGATGTTCGAAGGCGTGGATGTATGGGATTGAGGAGAACGCGCGGACATGATGGCCCCTGTCGTTTCAATGCGTGACGGGGCCGACTGTAATTGGGGGTCTGACACGTGCCGCGAAGCGACGTGCACAGCTCGCAGCAATCAAGGAGGGAGGGAAGACTCCTCGTGCGCGGGAATACGCGCGCCTTGTTCGCGAGCCGTGCGAGCACGCCGCCATCCCAGCCACAGGGGAATGATCAGCGACGGCAGCGTGAGCAGATCCGTGATGTCCACCGTGTGCACCGTGGGACGGACCGAGGGAATGCGCGCGCCCCCGAGCACCGCACGCAGCGCGTAGAAGGGCCACTGCAGCGCGCCCAGCGCCCAGCGCCACGCATCCCCCGCGTCCGAGGAAAGCTTCGTCGCGCCGAAGCACAGCCCCGTCAGCACGACCGCTCCCACGAGCACCCGGAACGACGGACGGAATTCCCGCGCGCGGCGCTGGAACGCCTGCTCCCACAGCGCCTGGAGGAGCACCGGGAACATCGCGAGCCCGGCGACGTCGGAGAGCTTCCCCGTCCACCATGACGGCCAGCGCGCCTTGAACACGTGGTCGTTCAGCACGAGCAGCACCACGGCCACGAGCACCGCCGGGTGCAGGAGGCCGCTGGCCGGAAAGGGCTTCGTCCCGGTGGATGTCCCGCCCGCGTGCATGGGGGCACTGTCACATTCGCGGCCGGGACATGGGAAGCCTCGTGATTGCGAGGGTTTGGGAGACTCGGCGGGAAAATAAAAAGGCCGTGTCGATTTTCCCCAGGCCCATTCGTTGCGTCCCTGAAGGCAGGAGAAGCACACCCCCCGCGGCCCGACGGCGCGCGGCAGGAGACACGACCATGCGCTTCATGATCATCCGCAGGGCGGACAAGGACACCGAAGCCGGCGTGCTCCCGGACGAGAAGCTGCTGGCCGCCATGGGCGCCTACAACGAGGAGATGGTGAAGGCGGGCATGATGCTCCAGGGCGAGGGCCTGCATCCCAGCAGCAAGGGCGCCCGCGTGAAGTTCACGAACGGCAAGCCGGCCATCCTCGACGGTCCCTTCGCGGAGACGAAGGAGCTCATCGCCGGCTTCACCCTCATCCAGGTCAAGTCGCGAGAGGAGGCCCTGGCGTGGCTCAAGCGCTGGCCGTCCATGGACGCGGGCGGCAACGTGGAGCTGGAGCTGCGGCAGGTCTTCGAGGACGACGACTTCGGCGCCGAGTTCACCCCCGAGCTGCGGGAACAGGAAGCGCGCATCCGCGAGCAGGCCGCGAAGAACCTCCGCTAGTCACGATGGCGCCTCCGCGTGACATAGGCTGCCGCGCTTCCAGGGCCGGAGCGAAGGCAGGTGCAGCGATGTTCCAGCGGATGGTGCTGCTGCTGTGCGTGGTGTGTCTCATGGCGTGCGGAGGCAAGCGGGTGCCCACGGGGCCGGGCTCGCCGCCGGACCGGCTCGATGACGGCTGGGCCGTGGCCTCCTTCGAGGACACGGGCGTGCAGCGCTCGTGGTTCGACGCGCTGGAGCACGACGTGTCCGAAGGCACGGTGGAGGCGCCGGACGCGGTGCTCGTCGCGCGCGGGGGCCAGCTCGTCTACGAGCGCTACTGGAACGACTTCACGCGAGAGAAGGCGCACGACCTGAGGTCCGCCACGAAGAGCGTCACGTCGCTGCTGGTGGGCATGGCGCACGAGCGCGGCCTGCTGCCGGACCTGGACGCGCCCGTGCTCCCGCTCCTGCCGCACCTGGCGCCGGTGAAGAACGCGGATCCGCGCAAGGAGCGCATCACGTTGCGCCACCTGCTCCAGATGCGCTCCGGGCTGTCGTGCGACGACTGGGACCCCGAGTCCCCCGGCAACGAAGAGCGGATGTACGACACGGACGAATGGGCCCGCTTCATCGTGGACGTGCCCATGCGCGACGAGCCCGGCGCCGTGACGCGCTACTGCACGGGCGGCGTGGTGCTGCTGGGCGCAGTGCTGGAGCACGTCAGCGGACGCTCCATCACGGACCTGTTGCGCGAGTGGCTGTTCACGCCGATGCAGGTCCAGGACGTCACCTGGCAGCCCGCGGGCAAGAAGGGCACGGACACCGGCGGCCACCTGCGCCTGCGTCCGCGCGACTTCCTCAAGGTGGGGCAGCTGATGCTCGACGGCGGCTCGTGGCAGGGCGAGCGCCGGGTCTCCGAGGCGTGGGTGACAGAGTCCGGCAAGGCGCTGGGGCCGCTGGGCGATGCGAACTACGGGCTCCTGTGGTGGAGCGCCCGCTTCGTCATCCAGGGCACACCGGTGGAGGTGTCCTTCGCGCGGGGCAACGGGGGGCAGTACGTCTTCGTCGCGCCTTCGCTGGGCGTCACCGCGGCCTTCACCGGCAGCCACTATAATGATGCGGGCTCGGCGCTCCCCCTGGTCCTGTTCGGACAGTACGTGCTGCCGGCGGCGCTCGGGCTGGAGCGGCCGGGGGCTCGGGGAGGCGGCTGAGCCGTCAGGCCTCGTGTCCTCCGCCAGACGGTGGAGGCCCGGGACGCATCTGGATTCCGACGGGGCGGTGCGCTTCGTGGATGACCGCGCGCTGACGGGTGGGCAACGTCCGCCCTGGCATGGCACCTCCGAAAGCACCGCGTTCCCGCAAGACCCCCGACCCCTCCGGCTTCGTCCGGGTCCGGGGCGCCCGCGAACACAACCTGAAGCACGTGGACGTGGACATCCCTCGCGACGCGCTGGTGGTCTTCACCGGCGTGTCGGGCTCCGGCAAGTCGTCGCTGGCGTTCGGGACGCTCTACGCGGAGGCGCAGCGGCGCTACTTCGAATCCGTGGCCCCGTATGCACGGCGCCTGATTGATCAGGTGGGCGTACCGGAGGTGGACTCCATCGACGGACTGCCACCGGCGGTGGCGCTCCAGCAGCACCGGGGCGCGCCGACGTCTCGCTCGTCGGTGGGCAGCGTGACGACGCTGTCGAACTCCGTGCGCATGCTGTACTCGCGCGCGGGCAACTACCCGCCGAAGCTGGAGCGGCTGGACTCGGACGCGTTCTCTCCGAACACGCCCGCGGGCGCGTGCCCCAAGTGCCACGGCATCGGCCGCGTGTTCGAAGTCACCGAGCGCTCCATGGTGCCGGATGACTCCCTGAGCATCCGCGAGCGCGCCGTCGCCGCGTGGCCCCCCGCGTGGCACGGCCAGAACCTGCGCGACATCCTGGTGACGCTTGGGTACGACATCGACAAGCCCTGGCGCGACCTGCCGAAGAAGGACCGCCAGTGGATCCTCTTCACCGACGAGCAGCCCACCGTCCCCGTCTACGCGGGCTTCACGTCCGCGGAGGTGAAGCGGGCCATGGCCCGCAAGGAGACGCCCAGCTACATGGGCACCTTCACGGGCGCGAAGCGCTACGTGATGACCACCTTCGCGACCACCCAGAGCGCGATGATGAAGAAGCGCGTCGCCCGGTACATGGTCGCCAGCGACTGCTCGCTGTGCGAGGGCAAGCGCCTGAAGCGCGAGTCCCTGTCCGTGACGTTCGCGGGCCGCGACATCGGCGAGCTGTCCCGCCTGCCGCTGGAGCAGGTCGCGGAGCTGATCAAACCCACGGCGGAAGGGAAGGGGAAGGACGCGGACGTCATGGCCCGCGAGCACCCGGAGAAGCTCATCGTCGCCCAGCGCATCACCAAGGACCTGCTCGCGCGCATCCAGGTGCTGACGGACCTGGGCCTGGGCTACCTGTCGCTGGAGCGCAGTACGCCCACGCTGTCGCCGGGTGAGTTGCAGCGGCTGCGGCTGGCCACGCAGGTGCGCTCCAACCTCTTCGGCGTGGTGTACGTGATGGACGAACCGTCCGCCGGCCTGCACCCCGCGGACACGGAGTCGCTGCTCACGGCGTTGGATCGGCTGAAGGAGGCGGGCAACTCGCTGTTCGTGGTGGAGCATGAGGTGGACGTCATCCGCCACGCGGATTGGATCGTCGACGTGGGCCCCGCCGCCGGTGAGCACGGCGGGCGGGTGCTCTACAGCGGCGTGCCGGAAGGGCTCGCGAAGGTGGAGGCATCCCGCACGCGGCGCTACCTCTTCGAGGAGGAGGCCCTGCGCCGCCGCGAGCCCCGGAAGCCCACCGGGCGGCTGCGCCTGGAGGGCGTGAAGCGCAACAACCTGCGCGGGCTGGCCATGGACTTCCCGCTGGGCGTCTTCACCACGGTGACGGGCGTGTCCGGCTCCGGCAAGTCCAGTCTGGTGAGTCAGGCGCTGGTGGAGCTGGTGGCGGGACGGCTGGGCCAGACGCTGGCGCCGGAAGAAGAGGAGGGCGAGCCGCTGGACCGCGAGCCGGTGCTGGCGAGCGAGGGCCACATCAAGGAGGGGATGGAGGCCATCCGCCGGCTGGTGACGGTGGACCAGAAGCCCATCGGCCGCACGCCGCGCTCCAACCTGGCGACGTACACGGGCCTCTTCGACCACGTGCGCAAGCTGTTCGCGGCGACGCCGCTGTCGAAGTCGCGCAAGTACGGCGCGGGGCGCTTCTCCTTCAACACGGCGGGAGGCCGCTGCGACACGTGCGAGGGCGAAGGCTTCGTGAGCGTGGAGCTGCTCTTCCTACCCAGCGTGTACGCGCCGTGTCCCACGTGCCACGGCACCCGCTACAACGCGAAGACGCTGGAGGTGCGCTACCGCGAGAAGAACATCGCCGACGTACTGGGGCTGACGGTGGACGGCGCCTTCGACTTCTTCACCGAAGAGCCGCCGCTCCAGCGAGCCCTCAAGGTGCTGCGAGACGTGGGCCTGGGCTACCTGCGCCTGGGCCAGCCCGCGACGGAGCTGTCCGGAGGCGAGGCCCAGCGCATCAAGCTGGCCACGGAGCTCCAGCGCACCCAGCACGGCGACACGCTCTACGTGCTGGACGAACCCACCACGGGCCTGCACCCGGCGGACGTGGACAAGCTGATGACGCAGCTGGAAGGACTGGTGGACGCGGGCAACACGGTCATCGTCGTGGAGCACGACCTGCGTGTCATCGCCGCCAGCGACCACGTCATCGACGTGGGGCCCGGCGCGGGCAACGCCGGAGGCCGCGTGGTGGCGCAGGGCACGCCGGAGCAGGTGGCGAAGGTGAAGGAGAGCCGCACCGCGCCTTATCTGGCGCGGGTGCTCAGATGACGTAGGGGGACGGCGCGCTCAGTCGTCCTTGCCGTCATGGTGGCTGCCGTCGTCGTCGTCGTCCTCGCCTCCGTTGCGGTCGTGGTCGTCGAACGCGTCGATGGACTTCTGGAGGTTGTTCTCCAGCTCCGACCGGGCGCTGGACTCGCGCGGGTCGAGCCGCTTGCCGTCCTTGTCGGTGAACCAGCCGCTCGGGTCGATGTTGAAGGTCACGTTCTGGTCGTCACCCTCGGCGATCTCGAAGCTCACCTTGCGCTCCTGCTCCACGCGGAGGCTGGAGACGAACTGGAAGGGCTCGCCGTCGATGTGGCCGTCAATGATGAGCGACGCGCCCTGATCCGCCAGTTCCTTCAAGCCGCCTGTGGCGTTCGCGGGATCGACCTTGCCGATGTCGAATTCGATCTCGTCGTAGGTGCCGACATCCACGGAGATGTCCTGCAGGCGCACCAGCTGGCCTTCCAGTGCCGTGCCGGACAGGTCGATGAGGAACGACCCCGTGCGCTGCTTGTGCTCGCTCTTGTCGTCGGTCCCCGCGTCGGTCCCTGCGTCGGAGTCGTCGTCGGAGCTGTCGTCATGGTGGCCTTCACGCTTGAGCTCCAGCTCGCGCACCGACAGCCGCACCCGATCCACGGTGATTCCATTGGAGAGCTCCAGCCGCTGGCTGGACGTGCGCGTCAGGGCCGAACCCGTGACCGCGCTCCCCATCCGCGTGCTCAACCCCACCGACGACGTGCTGTTACCGCACGCGGACAGCCACATGAGGGACGCGAACAGACCGATGAAACGACGCATGACGTGTGTCTCCTGGTTCCGGTGGGGGATGCCGGGCCCGTGGACTCGCACCGGCCGTGCGATGCCCGCCCGTCATCCCTTCCGCTGAAGGAAAGGAGTCCGGCCGCGAAAAACGGCCACGGGCGGGATTTTCCGCGCGGATTTCCGGAGGGAGGCCCGGGGAATCGGCCGGGCGGGCGTGGCCGGAAAAGCCCCCCGTGACTCCATCCCTGGGGACGGAGTACTGAACAGGGGTCATGGCTTGCATCCTCTCACCTGGACCGGCATCGCCTCGGCGGGCTTGCCCCGGCACGCGGCCGTCGCGCGCGTGCGCGAAGCGCGTGGGGATGGAGAGGGCGTCGTGACGGAGCAGGAGCTGGCGGACTGCATCCGTCGGGCGGCGCGAGGGGAACAGTCCGCGTGCGGTCAGCTCTACCAGCGCTTCCACGGGGCCGTGCGACGCGTGGCCCAGGGTTCGGGCGTCCTGGGCGCGGCGGAGGTGGAGGACGCGGTGCAGGAGACGTTCGTGCGCGCCTTCCGCGAGCTGCCCCGGCTCCAGCATCCGCGCGCGTTCAGCGGCTGGCTGCTGACCATCGCGCGGCATCACGCCTACGCGCTCAGCCGGGGCGCGAAGGCCCGGGCCCGCGTGGAGGAGGACCTGGCGCGCGAACTGGACACCGTCGCGCCCGCGCTGCCTCCGTCATTGACGCTGGAGCGCCGCGTGGCCGTGGTGCGCGCGCTCATCGAAGGGCTGCCCGAGGGCCCGGAGAAGGAGACTGCCCGCCTCTTCTATCTGGAGGGCGAGCTGAGCGCGCGGGAGATCGCCGACCGGCTGGGGCTGGGAAAGAGCGCGGTGACGATGCGGTTGGAGCGCTTCCGGGCCCGCGTGAAGCGCGAGCTGCTGGCGCGGCTCCTGGCCGCGGAGGTGGGCTGAACCATGGGCGCGAGCGACAGACATCTGGATGTGGAGTCCGCGAAGCAGCTCGAACGGCGCGAGCCCGAAGCGGTGCGCTACTTCGCCGAACACCTCTCGCATCCCTGTGAGACGTGCGAGGCGTTCCTCGCGCGAGACGACGCGGAGCCCGGCGAACTTCGGGGGGTGGATGCGCTGGCGGACGAAGCGCTCGTCGCGGCCTCGGACCGTCCCGTCCGGGAGGACGCGGTCGGTTGGGCGCGGGTGCGCCGGAAGCTGCGAGCGCCCCAGAGGGCATGGCTGACCGGAGGATTGGGAGCAGTGGCCGCCGCGGTCCTCCTGGCGCTCGTGGTGCGTCCGGGGACCGGAGGGCCGGGCAGCGTGGAGCCGCCCTCGCAGCGCATCAAGGGCACCGCGCCCCTGGCGTTGGAGCTCACGGCGGTGGCGCGATTGCCGGCTGGCGAGGTGCGTGCGGTCGCCGGGGACGCGGTGCTTCCGCCCGAAGCCGTGGTGCTGCTGCGCTACCACGCCAGTGAGTCCGCGGACGCACTGCTGGTGCGCGAAGCCCCTGGTGTGCCGCCGCAGGTGCTGGGCCGTCATGTGTTGACGCCGGGCACGCACGACCTGCGCGACGGCGAGGACCTGGCCGGCGTGTCCCTGGAGGACGAGCGCGGACCCGTGACGCTGGTGCTGGTCGCCTGGCCGCACGGTGAACAGGGGAACGCGGCGCTGGAGGCGGTGCGCGTCAGCGGACAGGTTCCTCCAGACGCGGCCCAGGCCCGCCTTCGCTTGAAGGTGGAGTCGGGGCATGCTGCTCCCTGAGGAGCCGCGCGTGTCCCGCCTGCTGTTCATCCCCGTGATGCTGGCGCTGGTGGTGCTCGGCGCGTGCCGCTCCGTGGAGCCGCGGGAGAAGGGCCGCGCGGTGCGGGTGCGCCTGGATGATGGCGTGCTGGCCTCGGCGCAGGAGGGTGAACGGCACGCGCTGCTCATCGGCATCTCCGCGTACACGGACCCCGCATGGAACGGGCTGCGCTACGCGGCGAAGGACGCGGACGACCTGGGCCGCGTGCTGGCGGATCCGGTGCGCGGGGGCTTCCGCTCCGTGACGGTGCTCACGCGGCCCGAGCAGACGACGCGCACGTCGGTGCTCGCCGCGCTTCAGGCTCTGGAGGCGCGTCCCTGGCGGCCCCAGGACACGGTGGTCGTGTACGTGTCCGGGCATGGCTCGCTGGCGCGCGACGTGAGGGGCGAGCTTCAGCGCTATCTGGTGACGTCCGATACCCGCTACCGGGACGTGGCCGGCACGGGGCTGGACATGGCCACGCTGGAACAGTCGCTGGAGCGGCTGGGGTCGCGGCGGCGCGTGCTGGTGCTGGCCACCTGTCACAGCGGCACGGGCAAGTCGCTGCTGCCGCCGGAGGTCCGCGACGAGCTCGCGCACACCAAGGCGTCCTTCCTGCCGCAGCCCCTGGAGGCCGCGAGCCGCGCCTCGCTGGTTCTGTCCGCCAGCGACTGGGGCGAGGCCGCGCGCGAGGACGACGCGCTGGCCAATGACATCTACACGCACTTCCTCATCCAGGCGCTCGACGGAAGCGGCGACCGCAACCGCGACGGCGCGGTGAGCGCCACCGAGGCCCACGACTGGGCCCGACGCAACACCTGGGCCTATACGGAAGGCCGCCAGCGCCCCAGCGCGCAGATATTGGAAGTGGGCGCGGATCCGGTGCTGCTCTCCGGCTCATTGCAGCGACCGGGGCAGCCAGAGGTCTTCTCCTACAGCGCGAGGCTGGAGGGCTTCACGCTCAAGGTGGACGGCCACGACGCGGGCGAGCTGCCCGGAGGCGTGGTGGTGCCAGAGGGCCGGCGGAAGCTGGAGCTGCGCAAGGGCGGCCAGGTGTTGTGGGAGGACACCGTGGCGCTGCGCTCCGGCGAGCGGCGCGAACTGGAGGCGTTCCTGCGCCCCATGGCGGACGGGCCCAAGCGCACGGTGACGCTGGGCGGTGGCGTGCTCGGCTTCCTGGATGGACAGAGCCGCGAGCAGGTGCTTCCTGCGTCAGCGCAGGCGGGCGTGGGGCTGGGTTGGGAG
>NZ_RAWN01000199.1:0-16605 GCF_003668895.1 Corallococcus sp. AB045 | reverse complement strand
CACCCCACCCCGCCCACCAGCGCGGTCACGTCCAACCCATTGCCGAACGTCGCGCGGGTGATGCCCGCCGCCAGGCCGAAGGCCACCATCACGAACAGGTCCCCGATGATGACCAGCGCCATCAGGAACTCCGTGAAGGGGCCGCGCGCGGACGTCTCCTGCACGATGGCGATGGTCACCGTGGGGGAGAACGACACCACCACCGTGGACAGGAGCGCGCTCACCGCCAGAGCTTGCGGCACCGTCATGGGGGCCAGGAACGGCAGCAGGGGCTTGAGCGCGAACGTGGCGCCGAAGCACACCGCGAACGTCACCCCGCACACCGCCGCGCAGAGCAGCGCCACGCGCGCGCCCACCCGGCGGATGAGCCCCAGGTGCAGCTCCGTGCCCGCGACGAGCGCGATGAGGCTCACCGCCAGCCCCTTCACCAGCTCCAGCCCCTTCACGCCCGCGTTGGGGATGAAGCCCAGCGCGTACGGCCCCACCGCCACGCCCACCAGCAGGTAGCCGGTGAGGCGTGGCAGGCCCATGCCCTTGGCCACCTTGCCCGCGAACAGGCCGCACAACAGCAGCGCGCCCGCCGCCAACAGCACCGGCGTGCCCGCGTCCGCGCGCACCACCTGCGCCTGGGTGATGGCCGCCAGCAGCCCCATGAGCAGCAGCAACCGGAAGATGGACCCCTTCACGCCGCCACCCCCGCGTCACCGGCGGAGGGCGTGTCCCGCGAGGACGTGGCCCTGGGCTCAGCGGACAGCACGTGCCGGAAGGCCCCGTGCGCGAGCATCTCGTTGACGACCGCGCCCACCGCCACCACGTCCAGCACCCGCTGCGACAGCGAGCCGGGCACCAGCAGCACGTACTCGGCCACCAGGCACAGCGCCAGGCCGCCCTGGGAGATGAGCGCGTAGCCGAAGCGCGGCGGCAGATCCAACACGCCCGCCGTGAGCCGCTGCGCGAACCGTCCCCCCAGCACCTTGCCCAGGAAGCGCAGCCCCACGAACGCGGGCAGCAGCGCCCAGGCGGACACGTCGCGCGCGTGGATGTGGCTGCCCACCAGGAACACCAGCACCAGGTACGTGGGCCGCTCCACACGCGAAAGCGCCCGCGCCACCCGCTCCGCCGTGCGCCCGCCCATCAGCGCCAGCGTCGCGCCGCAGGCCACCCCCGCCAGCAGCGACGACAGCCGCAGGTACGCCGCCGCGCCGCCCACCAGCGCCACCATGCCCAGCGTCACGGTGGTCTGCTCCGCCAGATCCTCCAGCGAATACGTGAGGAACGCCAGCAGCGCCCCGCACGCCACGCCCAGCAGCAGCGTCAGGCTCAGAAGGCCCAGCCCTTCCGCCGCGTTGCCGGTGACGCCCAGCACCAGGCCCAGCGCGAGCACGCACAGGCCCACCGCGTCGTCCATCATCGTGAGCAGCGCCACGCCCAGGCCCCGCGCGCGCTCCATCCGTCCGTTGCGGTAGCCCAGCACCGCGAAGTGGCCGGAGGACAGGCTCGCCGCGGCGCCCAGGAGCGCCGCCGCGCCCACCGCCACCATGGGCCTCAAGCCCATGGACAACAGCAGCGGGACGGACAGGGGCAGCGCGACGAAGAGGAACGCCGTGCCCGCGTGCGCGAGCGCCGCCGCGTACACGGGCCGGGGCAACAGCCGCAGCAGGCGCGGCTCCAGGTTGAGCCCCAGCAGCACGCCCCCCGTCCCCAGCCCCATCGCCACCAGCGGGCTCAGCGATTCCAGGTTGCGCGCGGTGAGCACGCCCAGGAGGGACGGGCCCAGCAGGGCCCCGAAGATGAGGAACAACAGGCCGCTGGCCGCCAGCTGCGCCAGCGCCGGGAAGCGGCCCGGAGCCAGGAGCGACCGGCTGGACGCGAGCAGCGACAACGCCGCGACGATGAGGAAGACGAGCAGCGCTTGCACGCAACGTGCTTACACCCGTGCGCCCCCGCGCGTCATCCACGCCGATGCGTGGGCGCCGCCAGGACAGGCAGGGCCACCAGCCGACCCATGGGCGGGTCGTCCGCGTCCATCTCCAACTGCACGCGCTGGATGATGCGGTCCAGCTCCTCCTGCGGGAGGGCGGGCAGCACGCTCACCAGGACGATGCGGTCCTCGTCCGCGCCCAGCGCGAGGCTGCGCAGCCCGGCGAACACCGGGACCTCCGCGGACAGGGCCGCGGCGGCGCTGCGCGCCCGGATGACCAGCGGTTCCGGGATGCCAAACTCCCGGAGCCGGCGGATCGCCCGCTCGGTCGTCTCCACTTGTTCGAGGAACGTGATGAGCAGGTACACGCGGCCGTCATACCGGAAGACCGCGCTTCCTGTCCCCCGTTACTCGTTGCCGCCCGGCTGCGCGGGCTCTTCCGGCGGCTTCGCCGGAGCGGAGGTGCCCTCGGACGCGGGGGCGTTCCCGGCCTGGCCCTCCATGGCGGCGCGGGCGGCGCGCTTGCCCTCTTCAATCAGCTTCTTGACCTTCTGCCCGCCCTTGCGGCCGATCTCCTCATAGAAGTTCGGGCCGCGGGTGGCCTTGACGCGGTCGCCGCCCTTCTTGCCGATCTCCTCGTAGAACTTCGCGCCGCGCTCGGCCTTCACGGTCTCGCCGCCCTTGCGGCCGATCTCCTCGTAGAAGGAGCGTCCGCGCTCGGCCTTCACCGTCGCTCCGCCCTTGCGGCCGATGGTCTCGTAGAACTCGCGACCGCGCTCGTTGCGGACCGTCTCGCCGCCCTTACGCCCGGCCTCAGCCACCGTCATGCTGCCCTTGTTGTCCTTGTCCGACATGTCCGTGTCTCCTCTCGTGACTGCCCAACCCCGTCCGCGCCTTGGTGTCCCTTGCCTGAAACCTTGGGACGGAAGCGCCCCGATGCAAGCAAGCTCCGTACACCGCCAGCCGTTCTCTCCTGACATTGCATGCATAATCCCCAAGGATTTCGCGCGCTTGTCAGGCCTGCTGGGCATCCGGTCGGGACGGGTGATTGCCCGGCAGGACGCTCTCTTTGTTCACAACACTTCAGCCCACGTTGCCGATTCCCTGCTTGGATCCCACCTTGTGCGCAACGCCTGACACATGTGTCCGCGGGCGGTAGGGGAGGTTTCTTTGGCGAGTGTCAGGAACGGACTGAAGACCTGGTTGCGAATCCTCGCGCCCATGGTCGTCTCCATTGGCGGTCTGGTGATGCTCCGGCTGTTGGGGCCGGACTTCATCGACCAGCGCACCATCCGGGAGCTGCTGCTGCCCCTGGGCGACTACGCACCCCTGGCCTACGTGGCCTTCCTGGCCGTGCGGCCCCTGACGCTGCTGCCCGGTCAGGTGCTCACCGCGGTGGGCGGGATGATGTTCGGAACCCTCGCCGCGACCCTCTATTCACTAACAGGCAGCTTCCTGTCCGCCACCCTGCTCTACTTCGTTGCTCGCAAGCTGGGCACGCGGCCCATGCAGCGGCTGTGCGGCAGCAAGTACCCGGCCATCGCCAAGGCGGCGCGGCGGCACGACTTCCAGTTCACGTTCCTGGCGTGCCTCAACCCGTTGTGCCCCACGGACATCATGCTGATCGCCGGAGCGGCGAGCGGCGCGCGCTTCTGGCCCTCCGTGCTGGGCGTGGTGCTGGGCACCATCCCGGGCACCTTCCTCACCGCGCAGTTCGGCAGCGGACTGGCGCAGGGCCGCACGGTGATGACCGCCGTGTCCGCCGTGGGCATGGTGGTGTCGCTGGTGCTGGGCGTCATCTTCGGCCGCCGGTTCTACAAGGAGGTCAACGAGGCGTCGGTGGAAGTGCCCGCGCCCGAAGCCGAGCCCGCGCGCTCGCTGCCTGCCGCGAAGGAAGCGCTCACCACGCCGTGACGGCGCGTGTCTCCTCCACCAGGTGCTGGAGGAGCGCGCGGACGCGGGGCACGGACTGGCGCCCCGGCAGGCACAGCGCGTGGACCGGAGGCCCTTCAGCGGCGTACTCCGCCACGTCGTGAAGCGCTGAGAGCCATGACGCGGGGGGACGCAACTTCGCGGGTCAGCTGCGGATAACCTCCCCAGACCCACTGCCCCCGGTGGTTGGAGGTTCTCATGAGCACGATCGACCGCACCCGTTCCCTCGCCGTGCCGTCCTCCACTTCGAAGACGGCCGCGGAGCCGCTCGCGAAGAAGCCGGTGGCGCATCAGCCCGCGTTCCAGAAGTCCTCGTTCGAGCAGTCGCCGGCGCAGAAGAACAGTCTGTTGGGCGGCCTCATCGACGCGGCGGTGGGCGGCATCAAGGACATCCCCCGCTTCGTGGAGATGGGCGCGAACGTCTTCAACGCCACCACGGTGAAGGAGATCACCAGCCTCTTTGGTGGCGCGAAGCCGGACCGCGCGCAGGACGGCATGTTCGTGGGCGCGGGCGGCAAGGTGCTCCCGGCGACGACGAAGCTGGGCGACGTGCCGGGCATCACGCCGAAGAACAACCCGAACCCGGACAAGACCATCCTCTACGTCAACGGCATCATGACGCCGACGGCGGGTCAGGTGAACGAGATGCAGGCGCTGGCGGACAGCTCCGGCGCGAAGGTGGTGGGCATCCACAACGCGACCGAAGGCCTGGTGAAGGACCTGGGCCAGTGCGTGACGGACAAGCTGGACAAGGGCAAGAACCCCGCCGTGGACACGCTGGCGGACACGCTCTACTCGGAGCTGAAGGCCGGCCGCGACGTGCACCTCGTGGGCTACAGCCAGGGCGGCCTCATCACGGCGCGCGCGCTGAACGACGTGGCGAAGCGGCTGCGCGTGGAGGACGGGCTGTCCCCGGCGCAGGTGGAGGCGAAGCTGAGCCACCTGCAGGTGGAGACCTTCGGCGCCGCGTCCACGAAGTACCCGGACGGCCCGCAGTACGTGCACTACGTCAACAACGCGGACCCCGTGCCCACGCTCACCGGCCTGGGCGGCGACGTGGATCCGCTGGCCTTCCTGAAGGACGCGGGCAAGGGCGCGGTGGTGCACCGCTTCACCGATGGCAACTTGAACCCCCTCAGCAACCACATGCTGGACACGCTGTACCTGAAGCACCGCGTGGACTTCGACCAGGCCCGGCAGAACTCGTTCTAGTTCCAGGGCCCCAGGCGCCGGGGCGCGGCTAGGATGCCGCGCCCATGAAGCCCTTCCCTGTCGCAACCGCCCTCACCATCGCCGGCTCGGACAGCGGCGGTGGCGCGGGCATCCAGGCCGACCTCCGCACCTTCTCCTTCCACCGCGTGCACGGCACCAGCGCCGTGACGGCCATCACCGCGCAGAACACGCGAGGCGTCACGCGCGTGGACCTGCTCCCGCCCGAGTCCGTCACTGCGCAGGTGGACGCCGTCGCGTCGGACATGCGCGTGGACGCGGTCAAGGTGGGCATGCTGGCCCAGCGCCCGCTCATCGAGGCCGTGGCGGATCAACTGGCCCGCGTGTCGCTGGGCCCCATCGTGGTGGACCCCGTGATGGTGTCCCGCGCGGGCTCGCAGCTCATCGACAATGAAGCGGTGGAGGCGCTGCGCGCGCGCATGCTGCCCCTGGCGGCCATCCTCACGCCCAACCGCCATGAAGCGAAGCTGCTCGCGGGCATGGACATCCAGACGCTGGAGGACATGCGCGAGGCAGCCCGGCGCATCCACGCCCTGGGCTCCCGAGTGGTGCTGGTGAAGGGCGGCGGCATGCCGGGCGCGCTGCGCGGCACGGACGTGTGGTTCGACGGGACGCGCATGGAGACGCTGTCCGTGGCGCCCGTGGACACGCCGAACACGCACGGCACCGGCTGCACGCTGTCCGCCGCGATCGCCGCGAGGCTCGCGCTGGGAGCGCCTCCGCTGGAGGCCGTGCGGCTGGCGAAGGAGTACGTCACCTCCGCCCTGCGCTACCCGCTCGCCGTGGGCCACGGGAACGGCCCGATCGGCCACTTCTTCCCGCTGACTCATGAACAAAACACAGACATTAAATGCAATTGATTGCACAAAATGACAGACACAGCAGAAATGAAACATGTATTCAATTGATACATGTTTCATCGGGTGGGTCGCGACCCACTGAAGGCATGATCATGTGGGCATGGCGATCCTGATCGGGCAGGTGAATGTAGGCCCCAGCGGGGATTGTCCGCCGACAAACGGCGCATCCCTCCCACCTGATCACTGTTTCATGTAGGCATGGCCGATCAGAACCCCAGGACTGCTCGACCGTTCAGGCCAGGGCGCACTGAAAATGGCTAAAAGTCTGTTCAGTGCCCGTTCAGGCGTACGACTGGGTCCGAGAAAAACCACGGAAAGACTGTTCAGTGCTTCGTGGCGTCGGAATCGAGCCCGCCGATGCCCGGCAGCCGCTGCGCGAGCAACCCGAGCAGCTCCTGGGTGGACAGGCGGGCCGCGGCGTCCTTGCCCTCCAGCACGCCGGCCACCAGGGCCCGCTTCTGCTCATGGAGCGAAAGCATCTGCTCCTCGATCGTCCCACGCGCCACCAGCCGGTAGACCGTGACGGGGCGCTGCTGGCCGATGCGGTGGGCGCGATCGGAGGCCTGATCCTCCACGGCGGGGTTCCACCAGGGGTCCAGGTGGATGACGCTGGTGGCGGCCGTCAGGTTGAGGCCGAAGCCGCCCGCCTTGAGTGAAATCAGGAACAGGGGTGCGTCGCCCTCCTGGAAGGCACGCACGCGGTCCGCCCGGGCGCTGGCGGGGGTCGAGCCGTCCAGGTACTCGTAGGCGATGCCCTGGGCGTCCAGCACCTCGCGGACCAGCGCCAGGTGGGACGTGAACTGGCTGAACACCAGTGCACGGTGGCCCTCCTCTCGCAGCTCCTGGATGAGCTCCAGGAAGCGCTCCAGCTTGGAGGACTCCAGCTTGGACGCCTCGTCGTACAGGCGCGGGTGTGACGCGAGCAGCCGCAGCCGCGTCAGCGCCGCCAGCACCTCGATGCGCCGCTCCTGGTCCTTCATCTTCGCCTTGCGCGTCTCCAGATCGGACAGGGCCGCCAGGCGCGCGTCCTCGTAGAGCGTCCACTCCGGCGGGGACAGGACGACGGGCACGTGCACGTCCGTGCGTGGCGGCAGCTGCGCCTCCACCTGGCCCTTGGTGCGGCGCAGGAGGAAGGGCTGGAGCACCCGGGCCAGCGCGGGCGCGGCCGTCGGGTCCACCTGCTTTTCAATCGGCGCGGCGAAGCGGTTGCGGAACGCCTCCAGGCTGCCCAAGAGCCCCGGGAAGACGACGGCGAAGAGGGCCCACAGCTCGCCCAGGTGGTTCTCCAGCGGCGTGCCGGACAGCGCGAACTTGAAGTCGCTCTGGAGCGCTCGCGCCGCCCGGAAGCGCTGCGTGGCCGCGTTCTTCAGTTGCTGGGCCTCGTCGAAGACGATGGTGGAGAAGCGCAGCGCGGCCAGCCGCTCGATGTCGCGCACGAGCAGGCCGTAGCTGAGCACCAGCACGTCACGAGGCCCCAGCCGCTCCAGCGTGCCGCCCCGGTCCTCCGCGTCGGAGAAGATCGTCACCTTCAGCGACGGCGCGAAGCGCTTGGCTTCGTCCCGCCAGTTGAAGGCCACCGACGTGGGGGCCAGCACCAGCGCGGGCCCCTGCTTCGCGCGCTCCAGCAGCACGGCCAGGGCCTGCACCGTCTTGCCCAGGCCCATGTCGTCCGCGAGCACCCCACCCGCGTTCCACGACGCCAGCCGCGTGAGCCAGCGGAAGCCTTCGAGCTGGTAGTCGCGCAGCTCCGTCTTGAGCGCCGCGGGCACCCGGGGCTTCAGCTCCTTCGCCGCGAAGATGCGCTCGACCAGCGACGTCCAGGACGCATCCGCGTCGATGAGCGCGCCCGCGGTGCCCAGCCCCGCCAGGGCCTCCGCCGCGGACGGGCCCACCTCCAGCCCGTGCTTCGACAGGTACGCGTGATCCGCCAGCTTCTCCAACTGCTCGCGCAGCGCCGCTTCGATCTCCACCCACGTGCGCGCGTCCACCTGGACGAAGCGCTCCTTGCGCCGGGCCGCGTCCAGGAGCCGCGCCAACTCCACCCGCTCGCCCTCCACGGCCAGGCCGCCCAGCACGCCGAACCACTCGCGCTTGCGCTCCAGGACGACCTTCAGGTCCCCCGCGCCCCGCTTGGGCACGAGCCGCATGGACGCGCCCACCCACTCCAGCTCCGGCCGGGGCTCCATCTCCGCGCACGCGGCCAGCACCGCCAGCCCGCCCTGCGCGCTATGGAAGAGGAAGCAGAACGGCAGCTCCTGCGGCTCCGCCGTCTGCAAGGGCAGCCGGGCCTGGAGCGCCGCGCCCGCCGTCAGCTCGCGCCCGAAGTCACGCACCGCGTGGAAGGACCGCGTGTCGCGCCGCACGTGCACGTCGCGAGGCCCCTCGCCGGGCAGGTACGCGGGGCCGTCCGGCAGCGCGCGCAGCCGCAGCTCCAGCCTCACCGCACCCCCGGGCTGTCCTTCCAGCCGGAGCACCGGGAGCTGCCGCGGCGCGATGGATTCCCCCATCACGCTGCGGGGCATGGCCACCGGCAGGCGTACGGAGAGCTTCGACAGGTGCTCCAGCAGCGGCCCGTGGCTCTCCGGAGGAAACGCGTTGCCGTGCCGCTGGAGCACCGTGGCCATGGCGCGCACCTCCGGGCTCACGTCCAGCACCGTGAGCACGTGCGCGCCTTCGTCCCAGAGGAACACCGCGTCCTCGGGCTTCGCCTTGCGCACGCGCTCCAGCAGCGGCGCGGGCAGCACGGTGCCGTCCACGCCCGCGTTCACCAGCACGGTGCCGCCCCGGTCCTCGGCGACCAGGCCCACCTTCTCGCGCTCGATGCGCACGGGGATGTCCTGCGTGCCCTCCAGCGACAGGCGCGGATGATCAATCAGCTCGAACAGGAGCGCGCGAGACGCGGGGGCCGTGCTGTCGGAGAGCAGCGCGGTGATGCGCGAGTCCGAGGGGCTGAGCTGCGAGCCGTACTCCTGCAACAGCTTGCGCCGGCCGACCTTCGCCCCCGTCGTGCGCTGGCCCTTCTTCGTGCGCCGGTGCACGTAGGGCGCGACCTCCACTCCGTACCCTTCGATGACGTCCAGCCGCCAGGAGATCTCCACGCCCCCGCCGCCGCCCGGGCTCTCCTCCACCGCCCGCTCCAGCGCGCGCAGCGTGCGGGCCCACGCGGGCCGCACCAGCTCCTCCAGCGTCTCGCCGAAGTCCTCCGTCCAGCGCTGCCGCAGCCACAGGAGCGCCGTGTCCACCGCCGCCAGCTGGTGCACGCAGAACGTGGCGCCGCACGAACAGTCCACCGTCACGCCGGACGGACTGAACGTCAGCCGCGCCTCCGCGAGGATGAAGCCCGAGCCCGGCGGGGACACGGGCAGCTCGGAGATGCGCGTCTCCTTGAGGCGGAAGCCCGGCAGGTCCGGCTCCTCCACCAGCGCCTCCAGCGACAGCGCGCGCTCCGGACGCGGCGCGATGCTCGAAGGCACCCGAGCGCGCCACGCAAGCAGCATCCCGTGAACCGTGTGCGTGCGCTTGTCGGCCGGGGGCACGAGCCGCTCCGCGACGGAGGCCCGAGCCTCGATGGCGCCCTGCCGCTCGTCCTCCACGTAGCGCCAGGCGAGCTTCGGCAGCAGGTCCCGCATGCGCGGCGTGGGCAGCATCTCCGCCGTCCAGCGGTCGAGCGTGTCCTGGGCCAGCACCTCCACCAGCCTGCGGCGGGAGATCACCGCGCGCACCTGCGGCAGGTAAGCGGCCTCCACGCGAGGCGTGAGCAGCGCCAGGCTCAGGCGCGACAGGTGCTCCAGGCCCTCCGCCCGCAGCCACGCGCGCAGGTCCGCCTCCGTCTGGAACGGGGGCGCGTGGGGATCCTGCGCGGGCTTGGGGCTGGACGGAGGGGACTGCTCGGCCATGGGGACTGACGACGATGAACGCGTCAGTCTACCTTGGCCATGCGGCGGCGATCACCGAGGAACTCTTCCACTCCCAGCACGATGTTCTTCGCCACCTCGTCCTGGTAGCGCTCGGACGCCAGGCGCTTCTCCTCCTCCGAGTGAGACAGAAAGGACGTCTCCACCAGGATGGCGGGCATCTTCGCGCCCAGGAGCACGTAGAACAGCGCCTCCTTGTGGCCCAGGTCCTTGATGCCGTCGTACTGGCCAGACAGGCCCGTCACCAGGTTGTGCTGCACGGCGTTCGCCAGCCGGCTCGACTCCTCCGTGTTCGCCTTGGTGGCCAGGTCCGCCAGGATGAACTGGAGGTCGCTGATGCCCTTCTCGGAGGAAGCGTTCTCGCGAGCGGCCAGGCGGATGGAGTAGCGGTCCGCGGACGTGTTGAGCGTGTACGTCTCGATGCCGCGCAGCTTGTGCGTCGCCGCCGAGTTGCAGTGCACCGAGATGAACAGGTCGCCGTGCGCCTCGTTGGCCAGCTTCGCGCGGTCCTCCAGGCGGATGAAGGTGTCGTCGTCGCGGGTGAGCACGACCTCCAGGCCCTTCTCCCGCAGGCCGTCCGCGACCTTCTTGGAGATGGCCAGCGCCACGTCCTTCTCCTTCGTCCCCGCCTTGCCGATGGCGCCGGAGTCATGGCCGCCGTGGCCCGCGTCGATGACCACGCGACGCACCTTCAGCCCCAGCTGCTCCGCGAGTGTCAGCTCCGCGTGGCGCGACTGCTTCGCCACGGCCTTGAGCCGCGCCTGCGCCACCTGCGCATCCACCGGCGCCGTCACCGGGCGCGGAGGCTCCGGAGCGGGAGACACCGGCACGGTGCGAGTCGTCTTCGAGGAGGCCACGGCCTCCGGAGCGGCAGGCTTCGACACCACCGGGGCGGTGTCCACCACCGGAGCCGGCGCCTTCGACGCCACGGCCGGAACCTCCACGCGGGCCTCCGGCTTCGAGGGCTGCGACGTCCCGTGCGAGGACGCCACCGCCTCCGGAGCCTTCGCGTCGGCGACGGTGGGCGCGTCCACGATGTTCGCCGCGGAGCCCTTCGAGGAGGTCTCGGAGCCCGAGGCCGGGACGTTCGGATCCAGGCGCGGCAGCACCGGCGACGGCTCGCGAGCGAGCTTGGAGATCGCGTCCACCAGCGGCGAGCTGGGGTTCGCGGCGGCGACGGCGGTGTCCGGCGTGGACTTCACCACCGGGGGCAGCGGCTTCACCGTGGGCTTCGCGGGCGGCGTCTTGCTGGGCGGAGGCAGCGAGGCCAGCAGCGACTTCAGCTCCTTGGCCTGGTCGCCCTTGGGGTTGGTGGCCAGCGATTCGTTGAGGATCTTCCGGGCCGCATCCGGCTTGTCCAGGCGGTTGACGTGGATGCGCGCCAGCGCCAGCGCCGCGTCATCCGCGAGCCGGTGCTTCGGGTGCGCCTCCACCAGCTTCGAGTAGTCCGAGATGGCCGACTGCAGGTCCTCGTCCACGAAGGAGATGCGGCTCAGCTCCTGGAGCAGGTCGCCCGCGGTGAAGAGGGCATCGGGGGCGCGCTCGCTCTTGGGGAAGCGCGTGGCCACGGCCTCGAAGCGGTGCACCACGTTGAGCCAGTGGTGGCGCAGCTTGCGGCGGGACGCGTCGTCCTTCAGCGCGTAGTAGGCGCGGCGGGCCTGCTGATACGCCTCCTCCGCCTCGTTGCGCTTGCCGGCTCCGACGGCGCTCGGGGCCGTGAGGAGCAGCATGGGCAGCACGAAGTGGGAGAAGCGTACGCGCATGGAAGCCTCCGGACGTTGCAGCTACAGGCGTGTGTCACACGGCCACCGGGGGCCAGCAACTTTTCAACCCCACCTGTCCGTCCGTCAGCGCACCCAGCCCAGCGTCCGCGCCAGCTCCTCGTCGATGACGCGGCACCACCCAGGCTCGGAAGGCACCACGGCGGCCAGCACCTTGCCGCCATTGCGCACCGGGGCCCGCTGGGGTCGGCAGCGAGCCCGCACGGCGTGTTTCACGTCCTGGCGGAAGAAGTGCGCGGGGAACACGGCCTCGCCCTTCCCTTCCGGCAGGTAGCCGTCGTCCGGGGTGAGCCACACCAGCGCGCCCAGGCGCAGGGGCACGACCTCCCGGCGCCACAGCCGCCGCACCTCCCACGCGAAGCCGCCCAGGGCCACCAGCGCCCCCAGGCCCAGGCCCCACGGCAGCAAGCCCACCCGGGCCGCCCGGGCCCGAGCATGAGTCGCCTCGCGAGGCCGTCCCGGCTGTGACGGATCCACCAGCAGCTGCACCCGGGCGCCGTGGCCCAGGCCCGCCGCGTGGTCCGCGGCGGTGCGCACGCCCGACACGGAGTGATCCTCGCCCGCGAACGTGTAGAGGACGTCCAGCGTGCCCTCCGCGTCTTCGTGCTGGCTTGGAGGGGGCGCGTGGCTCGCGCCCACCACCGCGTCCACCAGCTCCGCGCTGGACGTGAAGCGCTGCTCTTCGACGAAGTAGCGGCCGGCGTAGCTGGCACCCAGCCCCAGCACGGTGATGATCACCAGGCCCAGCACCACCCCGCGCACCAACCGCGCCACCGCCCCAGGCACCTGGGCGAGTTTGACGCTGCGGGGGGCATGGGGGATGGCGAGCTGCATGGCGGGCGCGAAGCCTACTTCACGACCGCGGCCCGCGCTTCATTCCCGCCCGGCTTCAAGTCAGTCCCGGTGCCGTTCCGCCTCCCGGAAGAACTGCGTGAGCGAATAGTCCAGCAGCGCCTCGCAAGACTGCATGTACCGGCGGGCACGGAGGAAGGGAAGCCAGACGCGCTTGCCGACGCGCACTTGCGACTCCTCCAGCTTTTGCCGTGGCACCCATGTCCCGCCCAGCCGACGTACCAGCGTACGGCCCAAGTAGGCCCCCAGGGCCGGCGCGGTGTGACTGTCGATGAGGTCTCGCAGGTACCGCGTCGGGAAGCGCTCCTTCCAGAAGTAGAAGTCGAGGTCGGTGAGCGACTCAGGCGTCTCCTCGAAGATGCTGGGCACCTTGGTGTGCAGCACCGCCACGAGTCCTTCGGACAGGTCGTCGTAGTCGCTGAGGACACGCTCCGGATTCTCGACGTCCGATGGGAGTGCGGATGGGAGCCACTCCTCCGGCTCGGGCGGCTGGAAGGCGTTGAGCTCAGCAATCTTCTGTTGCCGCTCGCTTTGGGCGAATTCGTACGGCAGCCGGGAGAGGAGCGGCGCCAGGTCGGGGTGGAATCGCGGTTCCACCAGAGCGAGCGCGGCACTGCGCTCGCGCAGGGTCCGCAGCACCGTGTCGAAGTCGAGCTCCGGCCGCAGGTGCACATGGGCACGGGCCTGGGCGACGCGCGACTCTTCACTGGCGAAGTCGGCGGGGGTGGGCCGCAGCACCAAGAGGACGGAGCCATTGGGGAGCTCCTCCACGAGGTGCGCGGGAGTCGTGAGTACCCGCTCGCGGCCTACCGTCTCCACCAGCCTGGAGCCGAAGACATTGAGCCAGGAAAGTTCATAGACCTTATCGAATCCATCCCTCCAAACAGTCTCATCGTCCCGGCCAAAGCTGGGAGAACCTGACAGTTGGTTATCGGCGGAGCTGTGAGCAAACGCGTGTGAAGGCGGGTAGCGCAACGCCCACGCGCGAAACATCTCCATAAGTCGCTCGCACGGCGCCCTCCCAGCAAACAACGGGAGTGAATCAATGTGAATCAAGGCAGAAAGCTCAGGTGAGAGCGGAGGGAGAGAAAGGCTCAATGACATGTCCAACGCAGGTTCTTGCGTTCGACAAAGTCCGAGGAACGTAACCCTCTCCACGCGCCTTTCCCTGAGGGCCTTCCAGACGGAATCCCTGGAGTACCTGCGGACACGCTTCCCGCTCACAACATCGGGCATCCACTCGCCCGCATATTCCTCCAGGCTTTCGAAGAACGGTCCCAGCTCATCCTCAACTGGAGCCGCGCTGTCAAAAGTCCCTTCAAAGGACAGCACGAGATGGTCCGCCGATTTTGACTCCCACGGGTTCAGATGCCTCATTGAAACACGATCTCCACTTCCTGAACCGCACGCCGTGTGGCACGCAAAGCCTGATTCAGGTCCAGTGCGTTCCTGGGTTTCAGTCTTCCACCCTCATAGATCAAGCGAACCTTCTGAACCCGCACATTCATCTGCATGCCAGGGCGTCGGATGTTCAGCATCTCGCCGTAGTACCTCAAGGCTGTGCTCGCGTCCTCGACCATTTGAGCCCTGAGCGCGTCAGCTATTGACTGCGAAAGGTCTCGGCTCTTGAAGCTGAAGGTCTCCACGCGAAGAGAAGAGCCGGGAGCAGGCTGTTCCTCGATGACGAGGACGTCCGCGAAGCGCAGGTCCGACTTCATCACTCCCACGTGCGTCTCGATGCGAGGTCGGTCGAAGCCCCCGAGCCATCGACGCTGCGCCCGTGGAAGGGCCGCATCCTCCTCCAGGAGGGCAACCATGGCTTTCTCGAAGGCCAGGCCCCGCGCGTAGTGGGCGAACATCTCCTGGTAGCCCGCCCATTTCAGGGGACCCTTGACGTCCGCACCGCTCTGAATCTCCTGGAGCCGCCGCTCTCGGTAGGAGACGTAGTCGCGCCAGAGGCCCGCGCCCCTCTCGACTCCCACCGGAGGTGCATCCAGTTCGGGCGCCAGTCCCTTCAGCACCTCCACGTCCTTGGGAAGGCGTGGGCCCGAGGCCTCCAGTTCGGCCTGGAGCAGCTTGGCCTTCGCCGCCTCCAGAGCGGACGCTCCTGCGTCCTGCGCCAGCAATGCGGAGCCGCGGGCACTCTTCCCGGCCACGCCCTTCGTTTCCGCAGCGCGGGCGGAATCGCGACGGGCCTCCGCCAACACCACGTGCGCCTTCGCCGGATTGCCGCGCGCCTCGTGCAGCGCCAGCAGCCCCGCCTCGCCCCACTCGGCGGCGACCCGCGCGCCCTCTCGGCTCGCCTGGATGTATCGCAGCAGATCGCGAGCGGCGTTGACGCCCAGTTGCGCCTCCAGGCGATCGAGCAGCGCCTTCATTCGCTCGAAGTCCAGCGCGGGCATCTGGAGCCGCCTCAACCCTCCGCGAGCCTCCACAAGGGCCCTGGCGCCCTTGCCTCCTGCGTACAGCGCCACCGCCAGTGCTGCCGGTGCGAGCTCCCGGCTGGCCTGCTCGTACTTGCCCTGCGCCAGCGAGTACGCCCCGTGCCCCGTCCCCGCCACCAGGTGGTAGAAGCCCAGCGGCACGCCAAACGTCAGGTGATCGAAGGCCCCAGCCGAGACGCTTCCGGCCGAGTAGTGCCGCGCCATCAAGGCCTTCTGCACTTCGTCGAGGGCGACTTGATAGGGCGATGGCATCTGCCCCCGCATCGCCATCAGGTCCGTGTACCGGGCCTCACCACTCACGGAAGAGCTGGAGAGCATGTCCCGGCCCGCTCGCCCCAGCCCGCGCAGCACATCTGGGGCCTGCTCTCCTCGTTCCGGGAAGCCCTCCAGCGCCAGCCCCCTCCGCTTCAGCTCCTCGCGGACGGCGGCCATGCTCCCCAGCGTCTCCCCCAACTGCTTGTCGCGCGCCAGCAGCCGCACCACCTCGCGTAACTCATCATCGAACGCCGAGTGGAGGATGAAGAGGGCGAGGACCTCTGCGTACGGCACGCCATGCTTCTCGGTGGCGGCGACGAGGAACGCAGCGCGCTTACGGCCGAGGATCTCCGATGCCCGCGCATCGAGAGGCCCCAGGGCGCCCAGCCGGACGGCGTCCCAGGCCTCCAGCGACTCCACCAGCGAGGCCATGTCCACTCCGCGCTGCATGGCCACGAACTCGGCTGGAGACGCACACACCAGGAAGGGCGCCAGCACTTCCTGGATGGAGTCCAGGTGAGGCCAACCGGAAGGCACGGCCTTGCCACCGCAGGCGAACGCGATACCGCTCACCTCACCCGAGCCGCGCGCCCCCGGCCTTTCGGCGGCTTCCGTCAAGGGGCCGCGTCGAAAGCCCAGGGGCGCCACCACGTACTCCCCAGTCGGGGAACCGGGCTCCTCATGCGGGTATACACCCGCCGCCGTGCTGTTCGCCGCCTGGGCGACCGCGGACAAGGGACTGAAAGCCAGGGTCGTTGCATGGCGCGACTTCGCGGGGACCGACGCGCAGCCCGAAGCGAGGAGGGCCACCAACAGCATGAGGCAGGGTCCGCCATGCAGCCGCCGCTCAGCGCACATGGTCCACCCCCAGCCCCACGGCCGCGAACGCGCCCGGCCGCAGCGTCCCCTCTGGCGTGCGAAACAGCAACGTGCCGCCCTGCCCCACTGCGTACAGCGCCCCATTCAGGATGCGCCACCGCGCCTCGCTCGACGCGAGGTAGCGGGCTCCAGGCTGACCCATTCCCATCGCCACGCCGCCTGCCGCCACGGTGAGGTTCCGATGGAACACCTGTGCCTCCAGGCGCCCATCCACGTCCACGCGGCCCCAGTTGAAGAACTCCGCCCCCACCGTCAGGCGGAAGTGGCGCTTCCCCAGCGCGCCCAGGCCCGCCGCGTCCCAGCTGAGAATCACCTCGCCGTGGGCCGAGGCCCCGTCCGGGAAGGGGGCATCCGCTTGTGGCAGGGCGGACGGTCCCGCCACCTGGAAGCGCGCCAGCTCGTAGTCCGGACCGAAGGAGCCCTGGCGGAAGCCTCCCCGCTGCAGGCGCCCTTCCAGACGCGCCCGCAGGTCCAACGTCGAGGACACGGACTCCACCCTGTCTCTTATACACATCTCCGAGCCCACGAGACATGCGC
>NZ_RAWN01000198.1:0-16701 GCF_003668895.1 Corallococcus sp. AB045 | reverse complement strand
GAGAAGGACGAGCAGGGCCAGGGGCCAGCGACGCATGAAACCTCCGGAGAGAAGCGCGGCAGCGTAGCAGAGGACGCCGGGCCGGGGTCCTCCGAGCAAGCGGGCATCGGACGGTCTCTTCGGATGCCACAACGCACCGCGTGCATGTGGGGGCGGACGTTGGTATGGGGGGCGCCCGATGCCCAAGCGTACCGATATCCGGAAGGTTCTCGTGATTGGCTCGGGCCCGATTGTCATCGGGCAGGCCGTCGAGTTCGACTACTCAGGCACCCAGGCGATCAAGGCGCTTCGGGACGAGGGCGTGGAGGTGGTGCTGCTCAACAGCAACCCCGCCACGGTGATGACGGACCCAGAGTTCGCGCACCGCACCTACATTGAACCCATCACCGTGGAGGCGGCGGAGAAGATCCTCGCCGCCGAGCGCCCGGACTCGCTCCTGCCCACCATGGGCGGGCAGACGGCGCTGAACCTGGCCAAGGCGCTCGCGGAGAAGGGCATCCTGGAGAAGTACGGGGTGCGGCTCATTGGCGCGTCCCTGGAGGCCATCAACAAGGCGGAGGACCGCCAGCTCTTCAAGGCGGCCATGCAGAAGATCGGCGTGGCGCTGCCCAAGAGCGGCTACGCGACGACGCTCACGGACGCCATGGCGCTGGTGGAGGAGATCGGCTTCCCGGCCATCATCCGTCCGTCCTTCACGCTGGGCGGCACGGGCGGCGGCATCGCGTACAACCGCGAGGAGTTCGAGGCCATCTGCCGCTCGGGCCTGAAGGCGAGCCCCACCTCCACCATCCTCGTGGAGGAGAGCGTGCTCGGCTGGAAGGAGTACGAGCTGGAGGTGGTCCGAGACTCCGCGGACAACGTCATCATCATCTGCTCCATCGAGAACCTGGACCCGATGGGCGTGCACACCGGTGACTCCATCACCGTGGCGCCCGCGCAGACGCTGACGGACCGCGAGTACCAGCGCATGCGGCAGGCGTCGCTGGCCATCATCCGCGAGATTGGCGTCGACACGGGCGGCTCCAACATCCAGTTCGGCATCCACCCGCGCGACGGCCGCATGGTCGTCATCGAGATGAACCCGCGCGTGTCGCGCTCCAGCGCGCTGGCGTCCAAGGCGACGGGCTACCCCATCGCGAAGGTCGCCGCGAAGCTGGCGCTGGGCTACACGCTGGACGAGCTGCGCAACGACATCACCCGCGACACGCCGGCCTCCTTCGAGCCGACGCTGGACTACGTGGTGGTGAAGGTGCCGCGCTTCAACTTCGAGAAGTTCCCCAAGGCGGACCGCACGCTGACCACGAGCATGCGCTCGGTGGGCGAGGTGATGGCCATTGGCCGCACCTTCCCCGAGGCGTACATGAAGGCGCTGCGCTCCATGGAGCTGGGGCGGGTGGGCCTGGAGTCGCCGGAGCTGCCCACGGAGAAGGAGGAGCGCGAGAAGGTCCTGCACGAGGGCCTGCGCGTGCCCCGTCCGGAGCGCCCCTGGTTCGTGGCGCAGGCCTTCCGCGAGGGCATGACGGTGGAGCAGGTGCACCAGCTCTCCGCCATCGACCCGTGGTTCCTGCGGCACATCGAGGCGCTGGTGCGCGAGGCGCAGTCGCTGGCGGACATTGGCCGCCTGGACCACCTGGCGGACGACGTCTTGCGTCAGGCGAAGGCGCACGGCTTCTCCGACAAGTACCTGGGCAACCTGATGGGCTACCCGGAGGCGGAGGTGCGGGCGCACCGGCACTCGCGCGGCATCCGTCCGGTGTTCAAGCGGGTGGACACCTGCGCCGCGGAGTTCGAGGCGTACACGCCGTACCTCTACTCCACCTACGAGGAGGAGGACGAGGCGCCCCCCACGGACCGGCAGAAGGTCCTCATCCTGGGCAGCGGTCCCATCCGCATCGGTCAGGGCATCGAGTTCGACTACGCGTGCGTGCACGCGGCCTTCGCGCTGCGCGAGGCCGGGTACGAGACGGTGATGGTCAACTGCAACCCGGAGACGGTGTCCACGGACTACGACACGTCCGACCGCCTCTACTTCGAGCCGCTGACGATTGAAGACGTGCTGGAGGTGTCCCAGCGCGAGAAGCCGGTGGGCGCCATCGTGCAGTTCGGCGGGCAGACGCCGCTGCGCCTGAGCGTGCCGCTGGAGCAGGCGGGGCTGCCGATTCTTGGCACGTCGCCGGACGCCATCGACCGGGCGGAGGACCGCGAGAAGTTCTCCAAGCTGATTGAGAAGCTGGGCCTGAAGCAGCCGGAGAACGGCGTCGCGCGCAGCCACGCGGAGGCCTTCAAGGTGGCCGAGCGCATTGGCTACCCGGTGATGGTGCGTCCGTCGTACGTGCTGGGCGGCCGGGCGATGGAGACGGTCTACGACGCGTCCAGCCTGGAGCGCTACATGCGCGAGGCGGTGAGCGCGTCGCCGGAGCACCCGGTGCTCATTGACCGCTTCCTGAAGGACGCCATCGAAGTGGACCTGGACCTGGTGGCGGACCGCACGGGGCAGGTGCTGATTGGCGGCGTGCTGGAGCACATCCAGGAGGCGGGCGTGCACTCGGGTGACGCGGCGGCGACGCTGCCTCCGCACTCGCTGTCGCCGGACCTGGTGGAGCGGATGAAGGACCAGGCCATCTCCATGGCGCGCGAGCTGGGCGTGGTGGGCCTGATGAACGTGCAGTTCGCCATCCAGGGGAAGAACATCTACATCCTGGAGGTGAACCCGCGCGCCAGCCGCACGGTGCCGTTCATCTCCAAGGCGACGGGCGTCCCGATGGCGAAGATCGCGGCGCTCTGCATGGTGGGCAAGACGCTGAAGGAGCTGGGCCGCACGGAGGAGCCGGAGTTCCGGCACGTGGCGGTGAAGGAGAGCGTCTTCCCGTTCGCGCGCTTCGCCGGCGTGGACGTGATTCTGGGCCCGGAGATGAAGTCCACGGGCGAGGTCATGGGGCTGGCGGAGGATTACGCGTCCGCGTTCGCGAAGAGCCAGCTGGCGGCGGGCGTGAAGCTGCCCAAGAGCGGCCGGGTGTTCATCTCCGTGAAGGACGAGGACAAGCCGGCGGTGGTGGACCTGGCGCGGCGCCTGCGGTCGATGGGCTTCAGCCTGACGGCGACGGCGGGCACGCACGACTACCTGCTGACGAAGGGCATCGAGTCGCAGCGGGTGCAGAAGGTGAAGGAGGGCCGGCCGAACATCGTCGACAAGATCGTCGACGGGGAGATCGTCCTGGTCATCAACACCACCTTCGGCAAGCAGGAGATCGCGGACAGCTTCTCCATCCGGCGTGAGGCGCTGATGCACTCGGTGCCGTACTACACGACGGTGCAGGCGGCGCGCATGGCGGTGGGAGCGCTGGAGTCGCTGAAGCGCTCGGACCTCGCGGTGAAGCCGCTGCAGGCGTACCTGTACGGCGAGAACGGCGTGCCCCCGGCGCGCCGGTAGCGGCGGGCCGCGGATGGATGGGACCGGGCCCCCTGGAAGACAGGGGGCCGCTGGGCCCGGCGCTTGGAGAGGAATGACGTGAGTCGCTCCACCTCACGATTCGTGACCCCAGGCCTGAGAGGATGGCTCCTCCTCGGATGCATGGTGGTCACTGCATGCGCGGAGAGGATGGTCGCCTCTCAGGGGCGTACGGCGGGAAGGCCTGTCAATCCCAAGGAGGCCGTCCCGGACGTGGATCATGACGGGGACGGCCTGGGGGTCCGCGAGGACAACTGCCCGCTTGTCTTCAACCCGGAACAGCAGGACCGTGATGGGGACGACATCGGAGACGCGTGCGACCCGGACCTCGTCTATGCGGACGTGCGGCTCGAGGCATCCCTGGCGCCGTCCCCAGTCCTCGTGAACGACGAGGTCCGGCTGTCGGCGACGGTCACCAACACAGGCAACCTCCCCGCGACGGGCCTCTCCGTCCGAGTAGTCCTGCCCGAGGCCATGACCCTGCTCCGAAGCACGGATGGGACAGGTCAGCGGTGTCACGTCTCCGGGACGCGCGTCATTTGCGCGATGCCAGCGATTGTAGGGATTGCATCCGCGAGCGTCGCGCTCGTGCTGAAGCCGACCGAGGCCGGGGAGCATTCCGTCTTCGTGGTCGCGGACCTGCCTGGAGATCCGACCCTGGAGGACTGCATGGTGACGCTGGAGGGAATCGCGGTCACCCACATGTCTGGTTTGTCGGGCTCCAAGAAAAGCGACTGAGAGGGAATGGTCGTTCTTCAGGCTGTGTCTGGAGTCAGCGTGTTCTGCTTGTCTGTCTTCAGTCAGCGTGAACGGTGTATCGCCGTCGCGGGTTCACACTCCGTGAGCGGTGCACCTGGCGAGATGATGTGAGTTGCTCGACATGGCTGGTTTCGCGAGTTTGAAGGCATCTCCTGTTTGGTCCGCCGGATGAAGGCGTGTGTCACGGCGTGCTATGTCCATGCGCATCGCGCGGAGTTGCTCCGCGTAGCGCTGCATGGGTGGGGGCCCCGCCCGTCGAGGTGAGGCTTCTGTCATGGTGTTCCTGCTCCCGCTTGGAGTGGACGGTGCGACGTTGGACCGTCGCCCCTGGGTCTCCGTCTCCATCGCCGCGCTCTGTGCCGTGGCCTTCTTCATCACCTGGGTGGTCCCCTCGAACCCGGGCGGGGTGGGCGAGGGCGAGGTTCGTGAGCTGATCCAGGAGACGCTCGCCCATCCCGACCTGGAGCTGCCCCCGGGCTGTACCTCGCTCCTCAGTGCGCACGGCAAGGTGCTGCTGGCCCAGCTGAAGAAGGAGGCAGCGGCGCCGGCCGGGGGCGTGGACGTGAATGCGCTCCAGGCGCGGCTCGACGCGCACTGTGAGAGCGTCCTGGAGGCGAGGGATTCGGGCCTGCTCCACCGCCTGGGGCTCGTGCCCGCGCGGGGCCTGCTGCAGTGGGGCTGGCTGACGTACATGTTCCTGCACCTCGGGTGGATGCACCTGCTGGGGAACCTGCTGTTCTTCTACGTCGTGGGGTTGCTGCTCGAGGACGCCTGGGGCCGGCCGCTGTTTGCTGCCTTCTACGGGGTGGGCGGCCTGGTGGCGGGGATTGCCCACTTCGCGCTCGACACCCAATCCCAGACATTGATGGTCGGTGCCTCCGGAGCGGTGGCGGCGTGCATGGGTGCGTTCTGTCTGCGCTTCGCCACACGCAAGGTCCGCGTGGGCTACCTCTTCTGGCTCCTGAAAATCTGGCGTGGCACCTTCGGTGTTCCGGGCTGGCTGTGGGCGGGCCTCTGGTTCGGCAACCAGGTGCTCGACTTCCTTGTCTTGGGCAACAACACGGGTGTCGCGGTGATGGCGCACATTGGCGGATTCGCCTTCGGCTTCGTCGCGGCCAGCGCGCTGCGCGTGACGCGGCTGGAGGAGCGCTTCGTCGCACCCGCCATCGCCGCGCGTGAGGGCGGGTGGGTCGCGGACCCTCGCATGTTGGAGGCGCAGACGGCGCTGGATGGCGGCGACCGTGAGAAGGCACGGGCGACCTTCCAGCGCATCCTGGCGGACCATCCGGACAACACAGAGGCGCTGCTCTCCCTGGGACGGATGGAGCTGGAGGCCGGCCGGGTGCCCTCCGGCTCCGCGCGAGTGGAGAAGGCACTGCAACTGCTGGTCGGACATGACGTCCCCGAGCCGCTCTGGCACGCGGTGGACCAGTTGGGGGAGCTGTTCCCCGTGGACCGGCTGCGCCCGGGTGTCGCCTGGCGCGTGGCGCAGGGGATGGATCAGCAAGGGGCCCCCGCCAACTCAGTTGGGATGGCCGAGTCGCTCTACGCCGCGGCCGGCAAGGGCACCGGCACCATGGCGGTGCGCGCCCTGATTCGCGCCGCGGAGCTGCGGCTGGCGCGCCGTGACGCCCCGGAGAAGGCGGCGGAATACCTGACCCGGGCGAAGCCGATGGCGACAGGCGATGCCGCCGCGTTGGCGGAGCGGATCGGCCAGCTGGAGGTGGAGTCGGCGCGGATGGAGGCGCGGATGAGGGATCGGGGAATCGCCCTGGACACGGAGTCCGCCGCGCCAAGGACCCGCGCCGTCGCGGCCCTGGCGCCCGAGTCGCCCGGGGGCTCCACGCTGCCCCCGCGAATCATCCCCTGTCGCATCCTGGGGCTGTCCGACAAGGCACTGCTGGTGGAGTCCCAGGGAGGACAGCGCCGGTCGCTGTCCGTCACGGAGGTCATGGCGGTGGCCGTGGGCATGCTGCCCATCGCCGGGCCCGAAGGGACGGCCCCCCGGCAGACGGTGCTCACCGATCTGGTGGTGTCCTGGGGCGACCTGGAGCGAGGGCCGACCGTGCTGCGCATCCCGGCCGCCGGGCTCGGGCTGCCTGAGCGCTATCCCGGCCTCGCGCCGCGAGAGGCCTACGCGCGCTTCCTGGCCGCGCTGCTGGAGCACTCCAGCGCCAATGCCCTGCCGGACGCGCCCACGCTGGCAGAAGGCCGCTATCCGCGCTTCGCCACCGAGGGCGAGCTCACGGCGCACTACTACGGGCAGGGGGCCGCGGCGGCTTGATGACCCGCGCCAGGAACGGCGATGCCATGGATGAGGCGGTGGTGGAACTGCACGGGGCCGAGCGGTTCGGAGTCGCGCAGGATTCGCGGGTGGCCGCGAGCCGCTGGGACGTGCTCCCCTGGGGCCTGGTGCTCGATTTGGACTCGCCTCTCAGCGAGGCACCCGATACGGAGCTCCGAAGGGTCTGGCTGTGCTTTCACGGCCTGGGGGCGGTGACCTGGCCCTTCCAGGAGGCGCGGGTCCGGACGGGATGCTGGATCGTCGTGGAGTTCCCCATGGGAACCACGAGCGCTGGGCTCCTGTCCTATTCGTTCTCCACCGTGTTGCCCGTGGGGGCAACCGGGGAACTGGTGCTGAGGGACGTGGACGAGGACGTCGTGGAGATCCAGGCACGGCGGTTTTCTGTGTTGGCGTCGCGAGCGTCGGTTCCTCCGGATGCGGAGGGTCAGCTCGACTGGGAAACCCGCATGCGTCTGGCTTCGGATGCGAGCTTCGTGGATGCCATGCGACGCAGTACCCGGTGAGCGGGGGCCTACTGACCTGGCGGCTCATCCACGGGCAGGAGCCGGCAGCACCAAATGACTCCTGTGCAGGCATCGACCCGCTTCTCTCCAGGCTCGCAGGTCACGGGATGGCAGAATCTGCCATCCAGGGATGGGAGATCCTCTCCATCAATGACAGCCTCGGGATTAGGGCGGGAGTCAGCACGGCGCTTGTCCATCGCGCAAGCCGCGACGGGTCTGCAGGACTCATCGTCGAACAAAGGAGGCGAGGGCCCGTCGACGAAATCCTCGGGGGCGTAGCGGTCCTCGGGAAGGTCGCCGGTATACGTCAGCATATCCGCAGTGAGGGCGCCGGGGGAGGCGCACCGTTGCACGGGGCCCCAGGGCTTGAAGTCGAGCACCTCGAACTCAGGGAAGCTGGCGCACTCCTGAAATTCATGGACCTTGCCTGTAAAACGCCCCCGGACCTGGAACCGGCCGTGCTGGCAGACATTGCGGCGCAGCCTCTCGCAAGGCTGGTTCGCACCCACGGGCAGGACCCGCTTGAAAGGGCCTGCGTCCGACGAGGCCAGGTTCAGCAGGTCCACACCGCAGGCCGAGGTCCGCTCCGCGAAGTACTCTGGCACCACCTCTGGCGCATCGGGCGGGGTGGGCTTGGAAGGGGACGGTGTGAGGTAAGAGTAGAGGCCCACAATCCCGATGCCGACCAACGCCAGGGCTGCTAGATACCCGCGCGACTTCATTAAGGCACCACTCCTCCGGGCTTTATGGGGATCTTCTTCGGCGCCGACGCCTTGGCGCATTGATACCATTGGGCTTCGGGAGGTTCTTCACTGAGTATGACCATTCCTCCATTATCATGGATCTCCTGGAAGTCCACCTTGTGCAAGGAGCCCTCCGCGAAGACTGAGAGCGCATTGGCCCACTTTTCTGCGAAGGCCTTCGTATTGCAACCGAAGAACTTGTGGGGATAGTCCGCTTTTTTTTGTGGAACAAAGGAGAACGCGGCAATCTTCTTGATGTCATCGAAGGTCAGGATCGCATCGGAGTTGGGTGAGACGGCCTCGTGGTCGCTGGTATCGTGCTTCAGTGAGAGCCACAGGTCATCCTTGGCATGACCGTAGAACCAGACCCGGCTCACCTTGGTGCTCTTGAGCTTGTTGATGTAGTCCCAGAACCCCTGGGCCGTCGAGATGCCCTCGTACTTCCAGCCGCGTTGCTTGGCGCGGTACTTGATGAGGTCCAGATAGTTCAGCCTGCCCTTCTTAATGACATCGCTGGCCTGTCTGTATTGATCCGGCGCTGACGTCTTATTGGCCTGGTCGCTGGTCCAACGTTCCTTGTAGGCGGGCTCATAGATCAGCCAATGCACGTCCTCTGTCTTTGGGTCGTGCAGCGGCTTTCCCTTCAACTGGAAATTTGACCGGAGCAGTGGAGCGGTGACGAAATTGTCCCAGCTCTTGTCATGTTTTTCTGGATCCAGGGGGTCGTAGATCGAGGGTCCACCAGAGAGAATGATGAAGGCATTCTTCACGACGTCCTACCTTCTTGAAACAATGCCCCGAGACTCAGGTGGCTTGGGTGAGCAGCGGAACCTGTCAACGTGAATGAGACAGTGAAACTGAGAGATTAGTGCGCAGCTTCCTGCTTGACGTCGAGCAGGAACCGAAGCGTCCGGGTGCCTTCGAACTACCGGGTCGACCATGCGACGCTCGCCCGGTTCTCTTGCATGTTCTTTCCGAGCCCATTGAAGAGCTTGGGAGAGTCCTTGATGAACTCTCCCATGTGCACCGAAAGCTGCTATTGCGGATCGCACTGGAGGCCGGGGACGCTGAAGTGGATCCGGAACTGATTCACATGGAAGTTGCCACTGCCCCTGACGATCTTGAGATCCGTGAAGTCCATCATCCACCTCCTGGCGGGTTTACCGGGGGCCCAGAGCGCGCAGTGCCGTGCTTCTTCCCAGGCTCCTATGGTCGATGGGGGGGAGCCTCGTGGCCACGTAGGTATTGTCGCGGTCCATGGCCATCCGACCCGACTGAATCACCTTCAAGTCGAACTTCGGAGGAGGAAGATGCAGCGATTTGCAAACAAGGCCTTGCATTCCCCCCACTTCATCGAGCGCGACCTTCAGCGTCACAAGAGGAGGAAGGAGTGTGCGAGCGAGTTTTGGCAGGGGAGAGTCGTACGACAGAAGTTCCTTCATGACGGACTTGACCGGTGACGCCATGAGCGCGCCGATCTGCATCATCACCGACTGGTAGAGTCCCGGGATATTGAGTACCCCAAGACGCTTCTTCCGCATCTCCTCGACGATGGGGTTGTGGATGTTGTCGTTGGCCTGGCCGGATGACTGGGGGCTTACCGTGAGCCGGGTGCGTTTGGTGGCCCCGTTGGGGCCCAGCAATCGCTGGCTGTGGAGGGCCCCAAGTGCCCCTCCCACGCTTTGGGCGGCCTTGGCGCCCCCTCCGGCCCAGACGGCTGCCGCTGTGGCGAACAACTCCAGGATGTTGGAGGGCTGGATTATCTTTGAGAACAGGTCCCTCTTGACGGCGATCCTGAAGACGAGGGTCAACACCTCGGTGAGGAGATCATCCACCATGAGGAGAGAGCCATTCATGAGAAGTCTCCTCAGTTCCACCGTGGCGGCCCCCTCCAGCATGGTGGCGTTGCCTGCAAGCAACGTCTCGCCCGCGAGTGAGACGACATCTCCCTGGGTAAGATAATGAGTCGCCAACGGGCCCTTAGGGGCCTTGAGGCGGTTCGCGGTCTTTCTATCGACGCCGGGTGAGTTGAAGGTCACCACCTGGAGAACCGAGTCCCCGAAATCGACCGCCACCCGCTGCGCCATGGCGCCGCCCAGGCTGTGGCCAACGACAACGATGTCTTTTCTGCCAATGCGCGTCAGCAGGGTCTGGAACAACGAGCGGGTCTGCTTGAAGGCAGTGGCGCCAACCCCCGCGGGGTCCATGTCCGCGACGGCATCAGGTGCCATCTCGAACTCGGTGCCGCGGACCGCGATGATGGGATGATTTCCACGGGATGGCTGCAGCCAGTAGGCGAACACACCATGGGTCTTGTTATGGGGGTCGCTGCCCTCCATCTGGACAATGGTGTAGTAGAGGGGCTGTGTGCTTGGCTTCTTGGAGTAGGGGCGTTTGGTTGAGACCGCATAGCTCGCCGGGAACTTCAGCTCGGGCATTCCCCAGAGTTCCGGCGTTTCAGCGCGATACAGGAACCTGTCGCCAACCTGCGTGCCGCCGCCCTGGTTGTTCAAATAGGCGAAATCATGGGCCAGGTACTCGTAGAACGCATGGTCGGGCGTGAAGTCCTCGGCCCATGGCTCGGGTGGAGCATTGGGCATGACGATGGGCCGTTTGGCAACCCAGGTGTTGTCCTGGCGGATGTGCTGGGTCTGGAGACACAGTGCGTTCAGATCAATGCGAAGCGCATTGGAGGGAGACGCGGTTGCCTTTGCCGCTCCCGAGCCGGACGCCACCGCCATTACGTTGGACTCTGGGATGTAGACCTTGTCACCCGGCCTGATGTGGTCGGGATTGGGCCGTGCCTTCCGGAGCGCGGCGTTTCGAGGGTCTTTGTAGACGACGCGCCAGTCCGCGATCCGGTAGGACGCGGCGATGCTGTACAGTGACTCTCCGGCCTTGACGACATGCTGGGTCATGACACCCGCTCCTGCTGAGTGCAGCTGGATGGATTGAGTCGGGAGGTTTCCAGCCGGCCCATGGGCTTCTCTCCATGGGCCGGGATTCGCCGGAGCGTCAGTCCTCGGCCTGCGCCCGCCGCCCCTGGCGCGCAAGCCCCAGGCCCAGCAGGAGCAACAGGGCCAGTGCCGCGCCCCCATCCCCGCTGGTGCCACAGGCGCAGCCGCCGCCCGTGCCGCCCAGGGTCCGGGCCTGGCCCTTCAGCGTGAGCGTGGCCTCCGCCGTCGTCTCTCCGCGCAGGCGCAGCTTCAACGTTCCCTCCGCCGGGCCTCCCACCTCGCCGCGGAAGGTGACGCCCACCGTCGTCTGCGCTCCCGGCGCCAGCTCCGCGTCCAGCGCGCTCGCGTCGATCACGAACGCCGCGTTGGTGTTCTCCACCACGCTCAAGCGCGCCGGCGACGCGGACTGGTTCGTGAGCGTCACCGTGCGCGGCGCGCTGGTGGCGCCAATGTCCACCCAGCCCAGATCCAACTCGAACGGCTCGATGGTCAGGAAGCTGGCCACGGACACACCCGACAGGGCCACCAGCGCCGCGCGCTCCTGGTCCTTCGTGCCCAGGACCAGCGTCGCCTTCGCCGCGCCAATCACCGACGTGTCGTACTTCAGGTCCAGCGTCAGCGAGTCACCCTGCGGCAGCGTGCGGCCCTCCGCTCCCAGGATGGGCGACACCACCACGAAGCTCGTGGCCTGGGGCCCCTCCACCTTGGGCTGCATCAGCACCAGCTCCTGGGTGCTGTCGTTGGTGAGCACCACCTTCGCCGTCGCCGGCTCCGCCTGGCGCACGGTGCCGAAGTCCAGCGCGCGATTGAGCGCCCGGAACACCGTGGAGAGCCCTCGGCCCGACAACGACACCTGCGCTTCCGGAGACTCAATGTCGTCCGTCACAATCAGGAGGGCGGCCCTGGACGTCACGTCCGGGCGAGGGACGAACTTGACGATGATGTCCTTCGACTCCTGTGCCGCCAGTGTGAGCGTAGTGGCGGACTCCACGCTGTAGTGCGACGGCTCGGAGTTCTCCGCCACGCCGATGATCTCCATGCCCTTCACCTTCAGCGGCTGGAGTGATTCATTGGTGATCCGCACGGAACGGATCGCCGAGGCGGAGGACTCGGCCACCCGCGCACCAAACTCCAACGTGGGCGTGGACAGGCTGAGCTGGTTCGTCCGGCCACGGCCTCCCAGCGTCACCAGGGTGGTGCTTGACTGGCTGTCGTCGGAGGTGATGCGCAAGACCGCGTTGAAGCGTCTCTGGCTGTCGGGATTGAACTGGAGAGGGACGTCCAGGAACCCTCCCTTCGCCAATTCAATGGATGAGGAGACACCCCCGAGGATGAAGGACCTCGCGTCTTCCCCCTCCAGACTGATGCTCTTGATGGTGAGCAGGCCCTCGTTGCTGCCAGCTCCGCCGTCCGTTCCCGCATCCGCACTTCCGCCCGGCCCCACATGGGTCAGTCGCAGGCGGATGAAGTCCGACTTCGTGTTCACCCGGGTGGCCCCGAAGTCCAGTGCGCCGTCAAAGGTCTCGCCGTCCTGGCGCGACACCTCCAAGCGCACGGAGGTGGCCGTGCCAGACACGGTGAAGGGGACCTGTGATGCCCCCTGCACGTTCAACCTTCCCGTCGCGGTCCTTCGCCCTCCTGTCGTTCCCAGAGGACGGAACCGCAGCTTGAGTTGAGCGGTTTGCCCCGCGGGCACCTGCAGTGACGAGTCCACCATGGAGAACTCAGAGCTGCCCGAGTCGAATTGCACCGAAACATTCGCTGCCGTGATGCCTGAGTTGTCGACCGTCACGAGTTTGTCCACGGACGAACCGAAGTTCACCTGCCCGAAGTCGACCACCGTCGACGGCATGGACACGCTGCCCACGCTTTCCACTTCCAGATTCACCGTGTCAGGGGTCGTCTCCGCGTTGCTTACGATGGTGAGCAGGCTTTTGCGCGTGCCTTTGTCGATGGGCTTGGCTGCGACGTTGAATGAATAGGTCTCTCCTGGCTTGACGGTAAATCCAGGAAATGTCAGCGGGCAGTCGCTGGGCTTGGGACTGGGCTCGGGCTCAGGCCGCAGGCAGAACTCCCCGGCAACGCTCACGGAGGAAACGACCAGGTCCGCCTTGCCGTCATTCCTCACCACCTGGAGCAGTCCGGTCCCTTCGACGTCCTTGGTTTGAGGCGGGAACTTGGGATTCCTCCCGCCAGGCAATGCCAGCACTGGCACGGTTCCCCGGCCGGAAACGTAGATGGGAAGCTCCGTGGACTCGTCGGAGTCGCTGTGGACGGTCAGGACCGCGTCCGTGGACTGCGTCGTCTCCGGCCGGAAGCTGACCTCGATCTTCTGCTCGCCGTTCTTGTCAAGGTACAGGGGGAAGGTCTTGTCGGTGGTGACCGGTGTCACGCTGAAGGGCTCGTTGGCCTCCACGTTGCTGACCTTGAGTCTCGCGGACCCGATGTTGCGAAGCGTGATGATCTGGGACTTGGTGGTCCGTCGCGGGACCTCTCCGAAGACGACCTGGCTGCTGCTCAACTCCAGCTTCGCGATGGAAGCCTCTCCGGTCATGTCACGGACAAGCGCAAAGGAGCCAGTGGGCGTGGTCGTGAGCTTGATCTGGAGCTGCGCGGAGTATGAACCCGTGCTCGTCGTGGGATTGAAGGTCAGCCGGATCTTGCGTTCCCCCCCTTTGGGGATGGTTCTGAGCGGCCAGCCCTCCACATTCGCGAGGAAGCCATTGGACGGGGACACCGTCACGCTTTCAAGCGTGGCTTCGACCTTGCCTGAATTTTTGATGACAATGTCAATGACGCTGATCGAGTCCTTGAGTGTGGCGGGGAAATTGATGGCGTCTTCAGCCGCGGACAGCTCCGCATCCGCACCCAAGCCACTCAAGGGAAAGGTGCGCGTGGTGGTTACCCCCGAGTCGACGCCCTTGTAGGTAATCACCAGGTTGTCCTGGTACCGCCTCCCCACCTCGGTCGGGCGGAAGCTCACCTTGAAGGCCGACTGACGCGTAGAGCCAGGATCGAGCTTGGGCTCGGTGGGGGGAATCGGATCCACGGAGAACGCCGAGACCGACGGCGAGATGGCGATCGACGTCACCCGGAGCGGCTCGGAGGCGCCCACTGCATTCGTGAGACTCAGGCTCTTGTCGTTGATACAGGTCGCGTTCACCTGGCAGGACTCGAAGTCGAGGGAGTCCACGCCAAAGATGGCGTTGGGGCCACTGGATTTACCCTTGACGACGAGCACGGGCGGAAGCTGCCGGTCATTCGTGGTGAAGAAGTGCAGCCGCGTCTCCAGGTTGCCCGTGCTGGTCATCGGACGGAGGCGCACCTTCACCGTGGTGTCCCCTCCCGGCTGGATTGTCTGCGGCAGGAAGTCGACGACCTGGAAGTGAGCGGCGCTTTCAGGCGTGATCCGCGACAGGAACAGGGCCTGGTTGCCGGTGTTGAACAATTTCGCCGTGGCCATGGACTCTCCTCCGGGGGCCACGGTCGGCAACTCCAGTGTTCCTTCTTCCAGTTCCAGGTTGGGGGCGAGCGCCTGTCCGGTGATTGCCACGGGGGGCAGGGACTGCGAGGCATCTGTTTGGAGCTGGAGCGTCTTCGAGTATGTGCCTGGGGTGGTCGCGGCGAAGGTCACCGTCACCAGGCCGGTGCCACCGTTCCTCTCGATGGTCCGGCCCTCCGCCGGAATGCCGGAGATCGTGAAGGGGGCCAGGACCCCGGGGGACACGGGGAACACCTTGATGGGCCAGTTGGTGTTGTTCGTGAGGATGACCTGCTCGGTCAGGTACGCGTCGCCGACAGTCCACTCCCTGAAGTCCAGTCGGGACGTGCTGATTTCCAGCGAAGTCTTGCGCGCGGTGCCATGGAGGGGCGCGTTGAACACGGCGGACGTCGTGGGCGACGTACCGAAGGTGAGCACGCCATTCACGGCTCCGTTCTCACTGGCGCCGGGGTTGAACGTGATGAAGAGCTCGCGTGTCCCTCCCGGTGCCAGGGGGAACGCCGTGGTGGGGCTCACGGAATAGGCACTGCTGCCCGTGGTCACCACGGGCGTCACCGTCAGAGAGACCGTTCCCGTGTTGGTCACCGTCACCTTCTTCTGCTCACTGCCCACGTCTCCTGCCTCCTGTTCGGCGAATTCGAACGAAGCAGGGGAAAGGGTCAGGTGGGCATTGCCCGGTGCCTTCGTTCCGGACAGTTTGAGTTCAGGTGGGGCAGGGTCGTTGCTGGTGAAGGTGAGCTTGCCGGTCGTGGCGCTCGTCTCCGTCGGGTGGAACGTCAGCTGAAGGCGCTGGGTGCCTCCGGGCGCGAGGTTGAATGTGCCCGAGACATTGACGCGGAATGGTGAGTTGGCGGGCAATGTCAGCTTGGTCACCTGGAGCAGACTGTCTCCGCCGTTCGTGACGGTGACCTCCTTGGGAGCGCTGTCGGTGTCGAACGGCGTCTCCTCGAAAGCCAGCTCATCGGGAATCAAGACAAGTTTCGGGCTTGATGGCGCGGAGCCCGACAGAGTCAAGGACTGATCGGGGATGTTGCTCTTGACGACGAGCGTGTCGGATGCCCCCCCGGGCGCAACTGGACGGAACGTCACCTTCACTCGCCGGGTCTCCCCGGGCGCAACGCTGAAAGCGGTCAGGGTATCGACCCGGAAGGCGGCCCCCGAAGTCAGCTTCAGTTCGGTCACGTTGAGCGGACTGCCACCCTCGTTCCGGAGGGTGACCTCCTGGGGGGCGCTGTCGGTGTTCAGCGGCGTCTGCGGGAAGGCCATCACCGCGGGGCTGAGCACGAGCGTCGGGGGGGACACGACTGGCGTGCTGCCTGTCAGGGAGATGGTTGGCCCGTCGGTGTTATCGATGACGAAGGTGAGGGGGTGGTGGTCCCAGCTCCCCACCGTCGTTGGGCGGAACGTCAGTGTCAGGCGTTGGGTCTCTCCCTTCACGAGGCTGAAGGCTCCCGATGGCGTGACGTGAAACGGCGAGTTGGCGGGCAGCTTCAACTGGGTCACGTTGAGCACGCTGTCCCCTTTGTTCCAGACCGTGACCTCCTTCGCGGCGCTGGTGGCGTTCGGCTGCGTCTCGTTGAAGACCAGCGCGGTGTGGCTCAAGCCGAGTTCCGCGGGGGCCAACCCCATGCCGGTGAGAGTGACGGAGGGCGGGGTGGCGCACGCGGTGGAAGCGCTCGTCAGGAAGAGCGTACGCGTGATGGAGCCCAGGTCATCATGGGTCAAGGGGGCGAAGGTCACCGCGAGCGTCGTCGAGGTCGCAGGCGCGAGGTTCGCAATGGCGGCGGACACGCTGAAGGGGGCGGTGACGGACGGCGCCAGGGCGAAGGGCTCATTGCCCAGGTTCATCACCGTGACGTTGCGCGGCGGCGGTGACGAGCCCAGTTCATGGGCGCCGAACGCCACGGATGTCTGTCCAACGACGATCAACGGGCCCGTGGCCGTGCCGGTCAGCGTGACCGTGATGACCGGGGCGACCGGATCATCCGTGTAGAGCGTCAGTGTCCCGTTGAAGTTTCCGGGCTGCACCGGAGCGAAGCCAACCCTCACGGTCATTGCGCCCGTGCCGTTGACGGGCGTGGGCGGCACGTTGCAGTTGGTGTCGCAGCGGGGACCCGTCGCGCCGTACACGCCGTTGAAGGTGAATCCCCCGGTGATGCTCGCACGGTAGATCTTGCGATCCGTGGTGCCGGCATTGGTCAGTGTGAGCGAGTTCTCCTGCGGCATGCACGCCGCCTGCGGATCGAAGCCGATGGAGTAATCGTTCAACTCGAGCGAGGGAACTGGATCGTCCGGTCGCAGCGCCGCGGCACGGACCTGGACACGCGTGTCCCTGCTGTCCGCCACCGTGGGTGGTTTCTCAGCCTCGGGACCACAGGCGGTCAGGACGCACAGTGCAGCCGTCAGGATGTACAGGATGCGTTGCATGAGGCGACCTCAGTTCTCGGCGTGGAGGGCCGGGGCCTTGGCGGAAGAGGAGGGTGG
>NZ_RAWN01000197.1:0-16898 GCF_003668895.1 Corallococcus sp. AB045 | reverse complement strand
CCACCACCCCCAGTGCCACCACCGCTCCCAGCCACCTGCGTCTCGTCCCCATCGGTCCCGGCCCCCGTCGAGAAACTTCCAACGGGGTCCGACTGCAGGGCTGGTGCCACACCTGATTGCACAGGGGTGCACAGCAGGTCCGGGGCCCGGGCGCCAGGCGTGGCAACGGACCGCCCTGCCCGGGAGCGCGGCTTCCGTCCGTGAGGCGACGCGCTTCCCTCCCAGGGTACGAGGATGCGCTGGCCCTCCGACGAGCTGGTAGGAGTTGTAAGACTCCGAGCGCACCCAGAAGGTGGCGCTGTAATTGAACGGCTCGGCCGCGAAGTTGGTGACCGCGTACCAGGTCCGGCGTGCCGGGTTCGGGTTCGCGAGCGCGATGCCGCTGCTGGACACCGCGCCCGCCGGCCTCATGGCCGCTCCCTCAGGCGCGACGCGCCACAGAGCCCCGGCGCGCAGGGTGGGGTGAGGGAGAAGCTCGTCTGCGCGAACGCGGACGCGCCCCAGGCTCAATTCCTCCCACACTGGTCACGCATTGGCACCGCAAGTTTCCCATGACAAGGCAATGCCAGTACACTCTTTCGAAGCCGTGACTCTCCGCCGAGGTCATGACTCCATGAATGAGGAGCGTAAAGCCATGCGAACCCACATGAAGAAGTCCGCGCTGCTGTCCTTGCTGTCCGGTCTGCTGCTGGTGGCCTGTGGCGAGGTCCCCGACTCGAGCCCCACGACTGGGGATGCGCCCGTGGGCACCTCCGAGGCCGCGGTGTGCTCGGACGGGAGCTGTACGTGTATCGCGCCGGATTGCGACGCCCTGAACTTCACGAACTGCGGGAATGGCGGCGGCACGACGGCATGCTCCTGGTTCGACGGAAGCACTTGCAGGACCGCTACCTGCAGCTGTTCGAACAGGCGCTGGATCTGCCCTTGAGAGGGCCGCGGCGCGCTCGGCCGGGATGCGGCCGAGCGCGACCCATCACCAACGAGTGGGCGCGCGGCGGCTTCCGCGAGCCCTGAGCGGGTTCTCTCCTCAGCCGGGACCCTCCAGCTTCACGAGCGCGTCGGCCACCGAGCGCGACAGCTCACGCCACTTCTGCATCGAGCGGTGGAAGTGCTCCTCCGGCGGGTCCTCGATGCCGAAGGTGTGGAGCAGCACGGGGCCCTCGTAGCCGGCCCGGCGCAAGGGGAGCAGGTAGCCGGTCCCCACGTCGAGATCGCCCCGGTCGAGCGGCTGGATGACCTCCGACCAGGTGGGGGCGTTTGGAGCGAACTCGCGCGCGGCGCCGTGGATGCTCACGAGGGCGAGCTGGGGGGCGGCGGCGGTGATGACCTCCTCCAGCCGGTCGCGGTTCCCCGCCCTGAGCTCGTGGCAGAGGTGGAGCGAGGTCTTCAAGCGGGGACGGTCGACCGCCGCCATCAGGGCGAGCGACTCCTCGACGTTCTCGATGGACTCGCCGTCGTGCGGGTACAGAACGACGTCCACGCCGTGCGCGGTGGCCAGGTCCACCACGTCACGAACCGAGGCGACCATGGCCGTCTTCGCGTCCCGCGGCCCGCTCAGGATGAGCCAGAGCGCGGTCCGCGTGGGGGCGAGCGCCGCCAGGATCCCGTTCAGCTCCTCGCGGTCCCAGGCCGTGTCGAAGGGCAGGACGAAGAGGACGGCGGGAAGCCGCACCCGCCCCGCCTCCACCGCGGGCTGGCGGGCAAAGCTGTCAAAGACCTCGCGGCCCGGCCAGAACAGCGTCACCCCGGAGTAGCCGAGCGAGTCGAGCAGCTCCACCTGCGCGGCGACCGGCCGCGACTCCAGCGTGAAGTTGAACGCACCGAGCGGAGCCTCAATGGGAGCCGAGCGCCGTGGCTCGGCGCAGCCCACGAAGGCCAGGAGCAGCACGGGCGCGAGCCACTTCATGGACAAAGGTGCGGACATGATGAGCCCGCATTAAGGCCCACGCCGACGTGGAATTCGACCCCCTGCGCCGAGCCGGTGGGCGGTCAGAGGCCCGCCACCGCGTCCTCCTGGCAGTGGCGCTTGTGCAACAGCTCCCCCGCGTCGGCCATTTCCGGGCCGCGAACCGGGGCGGGTTGGGGCAGGATGACCGCGCCCGCGAAGCCGGCCGTCGCTGAAACAGTTCATTCCCCGTTGTTGTTGTTCACGTGGCCGCCCGAGGAGAAAAAGCCATGACCGCACTGCGCCGCATCACCCTCCCCACGCTGCTCGCCCTGGCCTCGGGGCTGAGCGCCTGCAGCCAGGCCTCCGCCGAGGGGGCCAAGGCCCACGTCATCCAAGGCAAGGCGGTGGACACCCAGGGCCGCCCGCTGTCTGGGGCGAAGATCATCCTGGATGTCTACAACCACAACGACTCGCTCAACACGAACCACGCCACAGCCACCTACGACGACACCGACAAGAAGGCGCTCACGGACGGCTCCGGCAAGTACTCGGTGTCGTGCGGCCCCGGGGGCTGGCGCGTCTTCGGGATGGTGGAGCGCAAGTACAACGGAGACACCTTCACCCTGCCGCTGCACCCGGACAATCCCAAGTTCGTCGCGGGCAATGACGGCGGCGTGCGCAACTTCTCCTGGAAGCTGTCGGGCGCCATCCCCAACGAGCAGGGCGGCGGCTTCTACGGCGGCACGCTGAAGGTGGTCACCACCTACGAGTCCAGCTTCCGCGACGACCAGTACCCGAACCTGGAAGTGCAGCTGGAGCCGGTGGGCCCGCTCATCGACGGCAGCGCGGGCAAGAAGCTCAGCCTCAAGCCCGACAAGGACGGGGCGATGAAGGACGTGCCCATCGGCCGCTACAAGGTGCAGGTGCGCCTGGGCGGCAAGCCCGTCACCCTGCGCATCGACGACAACACCAGCCCCTTCAAGGAGGTGGCGGTCGTCGACTTCAAGAGCAAGGCGGATTCCAGCTGGAGCCACTGCACCAACTGCGCCCAGCTGGAGCTGCGCTAGTCGCGGGAGGCGGACGGCGCCTCTTCAAAATCCGCGTGACATCCTCGAATGACGAATTGCGCACGCGCGCGGCCGGGGGCACAAGGCGCGCGGCGGTCGCCGGGGGCACTCCCGCGCCGGGCCACCGCTCGCCGGAGGGGAAATGTCCCGCTTGTGCATCATTGCCGCGGTCGTGTGGCTCGCGGCCTGTAACACGCAGGTTTCCATCCCAGAGGACGCTACCCTTGAGCAGGTGGTTCAGGGCGAGCTCGAAGTCCGGGTCGTGGACGCGCCGTCGTTCAAGGCGTCACGCGAGGAGTACTTCCTCTTTGTCGGCGATAAGCATCTGCCGCTGGTCTTCACCGGTGGAACACCGGAGGGGTTGCGCAGCGGTCAGCGGGTGACGCTGCGCGGAACCCAGGGCGAGCACCGCTTCATGGCCCGGACGGTGGAGGTGGACCGCCACGCCGCGGCCGTGCAGGCCACTTCGGGCGTGTGTGGCGTCACCGGGGTGCAGCGCAGCCTCGTCATCCTCGCGGCCTTCCCGGGCGTGCCCCAGCCTGCCGCCACCCCGCAGGGGATCCATGCTGCGTTCTTCTCCACCACGCAGCGCTCGCTGGCGACCTACTGGAGCGAGGTGTCCGAGGGCCGCACCACGACCACGGGCAGCGTGGTGGGCTGGTACACGCTGGACCGCGCCTATTCCTGTTCGGAGACGGACGCCATGCGCGACGCGGCCGTGCGGGCGGCGGACGCGGACGTGGACTTCCGGCAGTACGACCGCATCTTCATCGTCCACCCCAATCCCACGCAGGGCTGCGCCTACGCGGGGCAGGCCACCTTGTCCTGCGGACAGGTCGCGACGGCGGATGGCACCGTGACGGCCTCCACGGCCTGGCTCGTCGCGGACTGGATGACGGGCCACGACACCGCCGTGAAGCTGGTGACACATGAGGCAGGTCACAACCTCTCGCTGAACCACGCGAGCTCGCGCGACTTCGGCACGCAGCCGCTGGGCCTGCCGGGCACCCTGGGCGTCATCGACGAGTACGGGGACCTCTTCTCTTCGATGGGCGATTGGAACCTGGGCCACTACGCGGCGCCGCACAAGGCGCGCATCGGCTGGCTGGAGCCATCCGCGGTGGCCCAGGTGGATGGCACGGGCGGCACCTTCACGCTCGCGCCGGTGGTGGCGTCCGGTGGGCTCAAGGCGCTCAAGGTGCGCCGTCGCGCTGGCGCCAATGACTGGCTGTGGGTGGAGTACCGCCGGCCCGTGGGGCTCTTCGAGTCGACGTTGGCGTCCCAGGTGTTCGGCGGCGCGCTCATCCACCTGGAGGATGCGGAAGCGCGGGACGGCACCCACCTGCTCGACTTCACGCCAGGGACGTCCTCCTGGAGCGACCCGGCCCTGTTGCCGGGCACGACGTGGAACGATCCGCACAGCGACCTCTCCCTCACGGTGGATGCGGCGACGGTCGCGGGGCTGACGGTGAGCATCCAGTACCGCACGACGACCTGTGTGCAGGCCGTGCCCGAGGTGCGGGTGACGCCCCTGGAGCTGGCCTTCTGGCCCGGAGCGCGGCCGGAGTTCGCGCTGGAGTTGATCAATCGGGACTCGGTGGGCTGCGCGCCGAGCACCTTCCAGCTCTCCGCCATCGTCCCCGCGGGCTGGGGCTTTGACCCGCTGCCCGCGCAACGCACGATCGCCGCTTCCAGCTCCGACACCCTGGGCCTCCAGACGTATGTGCCCTACAGCACGCCGCCCGGGCCCTACACGGCGGGCGTCACCGTCACGCGGGGAAGCCAGACCGTGCAGGGCACGGCCACGGTGGAGGTCGTCGAGCGTTGCATCGCGACGCCGCCCACGCTGTCGCTCTCGCCGGCGACCGTGACGGCGGCCCCGGGCTCGGACGTCACGTGGACGGTGAGCGTCACCAACAACGACTCCGCCTCGTGCAATTGGGTCTGGTACGACTTCTGGTCGTCCCTGCCGGAAGGCTGGGACACGTCCTGGTCCGACTGGGGCGTCAACCTGCCTCCGGGCGGCGCCTACACCTTCACGATGACGAAGTCCGTGCCTCCGGGCGCGCGTGGCGCGCACACCGTGGACCTGATCATCCACCAGGAGGACTTCGGCATCGCGGCCAGCGCCACGGCCACGGTGAACGTGGTCGGCACCACCCCGAGCGCTCGCTGAGGGAAGCGGCGGACCGCGTGCTCATCCCAACGCGGACCGCCCGCCTCTCCCCAGGGAATTGCGTTCACGCCGCCCAGCGCTTGCGGCAACAGCAAGCAGCGTCTTTCCAAACTTCATCGCGGCAAAGCGCATCACGGCCTCCGCGAGGGGTTGACTGCGACCAACACCCTGGCAGGACGTGTCAGCGCCAGTGATACAGGAAGGTCGCTCCAGGAGCGATGGCGGGGGTGTCCTGGTGCTGCAATTGCGTTCCGGCGAGGACACCCAGGTCCACGGACCACCGCGGCCCCATGAACCGCGCGCCCGCCGTCGCGAAGGCGAACGCGTCGGCGATGGCGCGCACCGGTGAGATGGCGATTTCCCCCGCGAAGCCCCAGTGCTCCCCGACGCGCAGGAAGCCTCCCACCATGGGCAGCACCATCACGCTCCCGCTCCTGCCCCGCTCCCAGATGTAGATGGGCTGGACCGTGAGGGAGAGGTTCGCGTCGGCCGTCCCATAGGTGAGGGTGCCGTAGGCGGCGACGGCGTTGTGGAGCCCCCCCGAGCCCGGGAAGTCGCTGTCGTAGGAGCCGCCCTGCGCACCGAACGCCAGATGCAGCTTTTCGGTGAGCGGCGTGCTCACCTTGATGCCCCCCATGAGGCTGAAGGACGTGTCGGTGTACACCAGCTGGAACGGGGCGGCCGTGGCCAGGTGTACGGACACGCGCTCGCTCAGGCCCACCTCCGCGACGGTGAAGAAGAACGCCTGCTGTCCGACGAAGCCCTCTCCCGCATGCAGCGGCAGCGCCGTTGAACCGAGCAGTCCGCGCGTGCGGGTGGGATTCTCGAACCAGCCTCCGGCGGACTCAGCGCCCTGGGAGGATTCCTCGACGGGCTCCCCGGCGCTGGCGGAAGCGCCAGGGAGGGCCAGCGACAACATGAGCAAGCAGATGAAACGTGGTGCCATGATTTCCCCTTGGTGCGCTGCTGGCTCAGCGCCAGTGAAACAGGAACGAGAACCCGGGAAGCACGGAGGGTTTGTCCGTGTCCTTCCATTGCTGCTCGGCGAGGAGCCCCAGGTCCAGGGACCACTGGCGCCCCATGAACCGCGCGCCCGCCGTCGCGAAGCCAAACGTGCCGCTGATGCCATCGACCGGTGAGAGCGCGACCTCCCCCGCGAGGCCCCAGCGTTCTCCCAGCCGGACGAAGCCGCCCAGCATGGGCAGGACCATCAGGCTGCCGGAGTGGTAGGTCCCCCAGGCGAAGAAGGGCCGGACCGTGAGCGACACATGGGCGTCGGGCGTCCCATAGGTGAGGATGCCGTAGACCGAGATGGCGTTGAGCGTGTCCAACAGATATTGGCCGGTGTCGAAGCTGCCGCCCTCGACGCCGAACGCCAGGTGCAGCCGCTCTGACACCGGCTGCGAAACCTTGATGCCCCCGATGAGGCTGAAGGGGACGTCGTCGAAGGCACGGCCCATCGAATAGATGAAACCGGCCGTGGCCACGTTCACGGACACGCGCTCGCTCAGGCCCACCTCCGCGACGGTGGCGAGGAGCGCCTGTTGTCCGACGAAGCCCTCTCCCGCATGCAGCGGCAGCGCCGTTGAACCGAGCAGCCCACGCGTGCGGGTGGGGTTCTCGAACCAACCCGGGACCGATGCCGGAGGAGGCACGGGCGCCGGCTCCCCGGCGCTGGCGGAAGCGCCAGGGAGGGCCAGCGACAACATGAGCAGGCAGATGAAACGTGGCGGCATGGGGTCCCCGTCGTGGTGGCACACCCCATACGCAACCACCATGCCAGGGTGGCTATGCGCAGGATGCGGGGAGGCGGTGCGCCACCGCGGTCAGCGGATGGCTGACAGGCGAGTCATGCCGCCACGGATTCCCAGCGAGGCATCCTCCAGCCTGGGGGCTTCCCAGACACCCAAGAGCAGCCGGTCGGCTCCGGCGGTCTCGTAGTCCGCACCCGGGCCTTCGAACGAGTGGATGTGGACCACCATCCCCGCCGCGCTGACGCAGCCCGTTCTCCCGGTGCGACTCCCCACACCGGGCGGCGATTCCCGTCAGGACAAGGGCACGTCTAGATTGCGCGGCCATGCGCGGGTGCTTTGTCATTCTTTCAATGCTGGGGCTGTTGTCCGGATGCAGCCACTACGGTCTTCCTCCTCCCAACGCGAACCACGGTCACCTGGCCCTGGCGATGGAGGCCTACCTGCGGCACAAGGCCTCCTATTCGTATCTCCTGGATGCGGAGAACCTCGGGGATGCCGTCCCCCGTCAGGAGGCGACCGGTGCTCCCGCCCTGGAACTGGAGGCCGGACAGGCGGCGCTCGTCCACGCAGAGGTCGTCCAGACCCTGAAGGGCAAGCCCACGGAAGGCGAGGTCCTCCGGGCCCTGGAGGACCTGCGGGCCGCGTGTGACGCGGGCCATGAGCCGGCATGCACGTACCTGGAGAAGGAGTTCCAGGGGCCCCAACGCAGCGACCACCCGTTGAGGTACCCGGAGGTCAAGAGGCTGCCGGGGGGCGTCGAGTTCGCGGTGGTCATCCTCCAATGCCATATCGCCGCGGACGGACAGATGCGGGGCTGCGATGTCATCGAAGACGGTGCGGGTGAGTTCTCACGGAGCTTCATCGAGCAACTGGGCGCGCATCCCTTCCGGCCCGCGACGCTCGCCGGGCACCGGTTTGCCTCGACGTACATGTTCGCCGTCACGTGCAGCAGAGGGGGGAATTACAAATACAAGCTGCCCCTGGAGCAGAAGATGGGATGGGCCCGGCTGAGGGTGTCCCGCTTCCCGGAGAGCCCGGCGGCCTGGACCAACCTGGCCGCGCAACTCGCCCTGCACGAACCCCAGGCTCCGGAGTATCCGGCGGTCATCGAACGGACGTACGCGGTGGCGCCCCGGGCCCGGTGGATCGCCACGGAAAAGGCGTGGCGGCAGGTCCAGGCGGGGCAGTACGCCGCTGCCCTTTCGGCCATCCGCCCCGCGCTGCATGACTCCACGCAACGGGAACACCCCAATCCCTACGTGCTGGAGACCGCCGCCGCCGCGCACTTCGGGCTTCATCAGTGTCCCGAGGCACTGGCCGCGCAGCGGCAGGCCGTGGAAGAGCTGCCTGGCGAGTGGCCCGCCCCCGAACGTGAGCGCTTCGAGCACAAGCTCCAGGAGTACGAAGCCACGTGCGGCGCGGCTCCGGCCGTCAGCGCAGGATGAAGCGTGACAGCCACTCCGCCGCGTCGCGGGTCGCCTCCTGCCAGTCCGCTTCTCGCATCATGTGGCCGGACTCCGGGAACTCGCGGTGGCGCAGCCGCTCCGGGGCCTGGGCGTAGAGGGGCTCCAGCTGCGCGTGGAGCGCCTTCGCGGGGCCGGGAGGCACCACGTCGTCCTGCCCTCCGGTCTGACTGAAGAGGGCCGTGGGGAAGAAGCGCTGCGGGTGGCGGTGCGGGCTGGCCGGTCTGGGCAGGCCCCACTCCGGTGATCCGAGGAACGGAACGGCGGCGCGCAGCCGCTGCTCTCGCACGAGCGCCGCGTAGGTGATGTAGCCGCCCAGGGAGACACCGCCGATTCCCAGGCGAGCCGGGTCGGCGCCGTGCTCAGTCACCAGCGCATCGAGCAGGGCGGGCACCTCGCTCGCGGTGGACTCGACCACGCCGAGGAACTCCTCCATCCAGCGGGGGTTCCCCTCGGCGAAGCGCGCGTCGAAGTCCGGGAAGCGGCGCTCGCCATGTCCCACGGCGTCCACCCCCACCGCGAAGAGCCCCTGGTCAGCGAAGAGCCGCAGCTCGCGCTCGTGGACCTCCTTGCCCCCGCCCAGTCCGTGGAAGAAGAGGACCACGCCCCGGCGGAGCGCTTCTTGCCTCGACCCCTGGTGGACGCCCAGCACGGGGGCTTGGGCGAGGACGAAGCGAGACGTGTGGAGGCTCATGGCCCGACTCCTTCGTGACGAGGCGTGCGCCCTGGAACGGACGTGCCTCGAATCACAGCACAGGGCGGGCACTGACTGCGAAGTGCTAAACCCCAGGCCATGCTCCCCGCGAAGATATACCTCATCGACCGCTCACCGCAGTTGGTGCGGGCCTGGACGGAAGCCTTCGACCCGTTCGACTTCGTCGCCGTGCGGGAGGAGGACTTCTTCGCCATCCCGGCGGACGCCATGGTCAGTCCGGCCAACAGCTTCGGCATCATGGACGGCGGACTGGACCTGGCGATCCGCGACACCCTGGGCCTCCAGGTCCAGGAGGCCGTGCAGCGCGCCATCGTGGCGGAGCACCACGGCGAACTGCCCGTCGGCGCCGCGGTGGTCGTCCCCTCCGGTGACACGCGCTGGCCGTTTCTCGTGGCCGCGCCGACCATGCGCATCCCGGAGAGCGTCGCGCAGACGGTCCACGCCTATCTCGCGTTCCGCGCCGTCCTGCTCGCCGTGAAGCGCCACAACCAGGCCGTGGGCGCTCCGGTCATCCGCACCCTGGTCTGCCCGGGGCTCGGCACAGGCATTGGCGGGATGGATGTCCGGCGCTGCGCCGTCCAGATGCGGATGGCGTTGATGCACGTCCTCGACCCCGCGCGCATCCCGTCCTTCCGGGACATCCACCTCGTGCACCGCGCGATGCGCTCCGTATAGACATCCGCTCAACGCCAATGCGTGAATCCATGGCTTGAGTCGCTTGAGACACCGTGAGGCCAGACGGACCGCGATTCCTGGGGCTATTGACCGTCTGAGATGGCTTGCTAGAACACGCGCCGTGGGTGTGGGGTGAATGCGTGGCCTCCGGGTCCTCGCCGCCTCCGCCAGAGGGGGAATCATGCATCGTGGCATCGTATGGAAACGCAGGGTCCGCACCCGCGTGAGCATGCTGTTCGACCCATGCAACGGGCTGGCTTGTTTCATTGACGAAAACGTCGCCTGTCTGGATTGAAGGCTTCGCGGGATTACCTCTTCACCCCTACTCATCCATCTATGTCACCTCAAATGCCATTCAAGGCTCCGCCTCCCGCGTGGGGACGGTTCCTGGTCGTCGTGTCCGCGTTGCTCACCCTGGCCGGCTGTCAGAAGGCGGCCGCTCCCTCCGAGCCCCAGCCCGAGGACGTGGGCGCCGCGCGCCTCGTCGTCGCCGTGCACCAGGGGGCGAGCGCCTCCGATGTGCAGCGGGTGGACCTCACGGTGGATGGCCCGGGCCAGCCGGAGCTCACCGTGCAGCTCGCGCCGGACGGTTCGGTGTGGACAGGCCTCTTGAGCCAGCTTCCCGCCGGCACCGGGCGCCGCTTCCGGGCCTTCGCGTATGACACGAACGCGCGGCTCCTCTTCCGAGGCGAGGCGGCGGACGTCACCATCACCGCCAACCAGACGGTCCAGGTGAACATCCTGCTGCAGCAGGTGGACCTGCCTCCCGACTTCGAGAACGCCGGCCCCGTCATCACCTCGCTGGTGGTGTCGCGCTCGTCCGTGGAGAGGGGCGGCTTCGTGGACATGCGGGCCACCGCCGCCGACCCGAACACCGGGGACGTGCTCACGTACGCGTGGACCGCGACGGCAGGCACCTTCAGCACCCCCTCGGCGCTGTCCTCGCGTTGGACGGCCCCCATGGAGGAGGGCTCGCAGACGGTGACGCTGACGGTGGCGGATCCACTGGGCGCGTCCACCGCGGTGAGCTTCCCCATCCTCGTGGAGGGCGCGGACACGGGTGGGGCGGAGGTGTCCGGGCAGTTCAACTCCTGGCCGCAGGTCGTGTCGCTGACCGGCTTCCCGACGCAGGTGGTCCCCCACCAGTCCATTGGCGTGAGCGCCCAGGGCGTGGACAGCGATGACGCCGCGGCGAACCTTCATTACGCCTGGACCGCGAGCTGCACGGGCACCTGGACGGACGAGGGCACCGCGAACGCGCGTTTCACCCCCACGGCGCTGCCCGCGCAGAGCACCTGTGCCAACTGCCAGCTCACCGTGCGAGTGACGGACGGCCGCGGCGGCCAGGGCCTGGGACATCTGGGCATCTGCGTGGGCGCGCCGGTGTCACCCAACGCGCCGCCGCGCATCACCGACGCGTCCCAGTCCGCCACCACCGTGGGCCCGGGCAGCACGGTGCATTTCACCGTCCGCGCCATGGACCCGGAAGGCACCGCCCTGGGCTTCGCCTGGGAGGCGCCGGTGGGCACCCTGGGCACACCGGTCTCCACCGCCGATGGCAGCGACGTCACCTGGACGGCCCCCGCGTGCATCGACGCGCAGGCGACGCCGGTGGTGCGCGCCCGGGTGACGGACGCGGAAGGCCTGGAGGCGCTGCGGACCTTCTCCCTGACCTGGACGGGCCCCGCGTGCGCCACGGCGCTGCAGGGCGCGGTGAACAACCGCTACTTCACCACCGGGAACGCGTCCGTGACGCGGGGACAGAACCTGTCCGGTGTGTTGGTGGAGGCGATGGTGGAGCAGGGCGACGGCACGTTTCTGCTCTACCCCGGTACGGGCGCGGCGGATGGCACGTTCACGATCCCGGGCGTCCCCCAGGGGCCCTACACCCTGCGGGTGGGCGGCGCGTACGTGGTGACGTCCTCGCGCGCTCCGGACCTGGGCGTCGACATCCAGGGGCGTCCGGACCCGGTGGCCGCGAACACGAGCACGTTCCTCTCCGTGGACCTCCAGGGCCTGGCGCCGTGGCAGGGGACTGACTTCATGGAGATCTACTCCCCGGGCACGGCGCTCTACGCCGGTGACACGAGCAGTCTCGTGCAGTCGGGGACGCCGCTCAGCGCGGGGGCCCAGCGGTGGACCCAGACGCTGAAATATTCGGGCATGGATAATGCGGTCCTGGTGGACGCCAGCGCGGGAGACCAGGTGACCTTCCATCAGCTCACCGCGAAGGTCGATTCGTCGTACGGGGCACCAATCACCTACAACGCGGCCACCCGTGCCTTCAAGGCGCCGCTGGTGGTCACCCAGGGGAACACGGCGAGCTTCACGGGCACGATGACCGCGGTGCCGCAGGACATTTCGCTCACGCTGAACCTGCACTCCCCGGACTTCGAAGCGCTGCGCACCGAGGTGCACCCCAGCGCCACCGTGTCCCGGCACAACCTGTACTTCATCGCGGTGCCTGACCGCACGCGAGGAGGCTACGCGCTGGCGCCGGACCTGCTGACCTGCGTGCTGCCGGCGGGAAGCCCACATCGCGTCTATTCGTTCGTCTATGGCGATCCCTATCCGGAGCTCAAGCAAGCGGGGATGGTCTTCACGGCTTTCAACGTGGCGCTGATGGCGCCGGGCGCGACCCAGGCGCTGACCTTGCGTCTCACGGTGGGGTACAACGACGTCATGCCCGCGTTCCTGGTGGGCGCGATCGTGCCCCGGCTGAGTCCGCCGCGCCTGGCGACGCTGGCGGGGCAGGCCGCGTCCGGGAACCTGACGGGCGTGGGGCTGACGCCGCGCCTTGCCTGGACGGAGCCCTCCGTGGGCACCGCGACCCACTACCGTCTCCGCGTCTACGAGGTCTTCGTGAACGCCCAGGGGCGCACGTCGCAGAGCGCGGGCGGGCCGGTGGCACAGCTGGACACGGCGGGCACGTCGCTGCGGCTGCCCCCCGGCGTCCTGGCGGCGGGCAAGTCCTACTACGCGATCATCGAGGCCCGCTCCTCCGGTAACGCCGACTTCCAGGGCCACCCCTTCCGGTCCAGCTACCCGGAGGCGCACGCGATGAGCGTGACGGGGGTCTTCACCCCGTGAGCGTCGCGTCCCGCTGAATCCATTGCGCGATGGCGCCTCGCGGGCGCCATCGTTCATGGCGGGTTCTCAGGAGGTGTGTGAGGGGAGCCGCCGGACCTCGCAGATGCACTGGAGGGCCAGTTCCTGGATGAACCTCGCGGACGCTTTCAGTGGGTCGGGAAAGTCCTCGCTCCTCAGGGCCTTCGCCTCCTCGAAGTGCTCGAGCTCGCGCAGCGCTTCCGCCCGCAGCAGCCGTTGAAGCGCATCGTCATGCGAGAGCAGCCTCACCAGCGCGAGCAGGTTGTCCCGGGCACCCGGGCTCCGCAGTGAGAAAGGCTCCCACGAAGCGCCCTGGCGGTAGGGCGCATTGCTCGACCACCAGGCATGAAGACGCAGTTCTTGCTCCTCCTTCGGTTCCTTCCCCAGGCCGTCCGCGAGGGCTTCCAGGTACGCCGTCTCATCCGGAGCCTGGATGAAGGGCGCCGACTTCCATTCGGTGGGCGATGTTTCGGAAGGCGGCTCCCCTGTCGTCTCCTCCCGCAGCGACACGCGGGCTCCCACCTGTTCGAACCGGGCAGCAAACGCCTTGGCTTCCGCCCGGCGAAAGTACCGCCCCAGCTCCGTCGGCAGCGTGTCGATACGCCGCTTCACCTCCAAGAGGCTTTCGCCGCTTGAGCGCCGTACAAGGTTCATGACCTCGACCCGGCGCTCCCCTGCGGCCTCCAAGGTGACGATGGTGACGGAGTTGGAACGCTCCCAGAAAGGGAGCCTTCCCAGCTCGTGGGCCCTGTCGAGCCAGAACACCCGTTGGCAGGCCGTACACCGAGAGACGACGGGAGGCAGCGGCAGCATCGGCGCGTCGCGCCAACCATCCGTCCAGAGTACGGCACCGAAGGTGTTGCCGGAGGCCAGCGAGTGCCGCCGGTGAATCGCACCGCACCGTGGGCACGCAAGGACGATGTCAGGGCCAGGAACCATGGAGGGTGGGCCTGACGCTACTGCGCGACACCCTGATGCACCATGAGCACCACCCGCTTCGGGTGCACAGGTTCACTCCGCTACCGAATTGGGGCTGGAACGACTTCGGGTCGTTCCTGCCGGAAGGTTGGGACACGTCCTGAGCGGACTGGGGCGTCAACCTGCCTTTCGTCGCGCGGTGGCGGAAAGCGGCGGTCCTCGTACACATTGCGACGCGGACCGCCTGCGGCTACCGGGGCGCCGGGCGAGATCAGCAGTTATCCCACTTCGCCTTCTCGAGCGTCCATCCGCGCTGTCCGCAATAGTAGTTGCCGTAGTTCGCGCAGTTGCCGTAGTTGACGCTCCGGAATGGACCGTAGAAGTAGCCAGGACGGTTATCGCCGGTGCAGGCCGCGTAGCAGCAAGCCGCGAAGTCCCCAACGGTTCGCCCTTCTTCTTGCTCCCGAGAGGTGAATTCCTCCTCGGTGGTGGAGGGAAGCGCGTCCTCCTCGACCGTCACAGGACCCTGCGTACCCTCCGAGCCCTCCCATTCGGCGCCGCCACAACCAATCGCAAGCATGGTGCCGAGGAAGAGCAAGCAAGCGCCGCTGAACTTGTTCTTCATCACTCTCGCCTTTCGAGAGAGGCGCTCTGCGGGTGGGGTGTCCCACGCAGGGCGAAGAAGAAGCTCGTGCGCGCGGCGCCCATGCGCACCTGCTCCGGAATGCAGTGCCATTGCGTTCTGAAAAGCATTCCCAATCAACGAGAAGTGAGAGTGCGAGGCCTGCCGGTCACCTGCGTGAAGGTGGCCGGGCGCAGCCAGTCCATGTTCCGGTGGGGGGCGGACGCGGGTGGGGCCGTTCGTCGCGTCGTCCGTGTCGCGGGTGCTCGATGTGGCGAAGCAGGCCGTGGAATCGTGGGGTGGAGTTCAGTTGCAACCCAATTGGGTCGAACCTGACGCGAAAGCCCGTGACGCCTCGGATGGCGCATCCTGGGACTCTTTGAACTCGCGTGGGTCAGGCTTGTGCCATCTTTACAGGTCTTCGCGTTTTGAAGATATGTGCAAGACGGATGATTGAGTGAGGGTGAACCCTCATGGAGAGGCCTGACATGGGATTGCTTGGCTGGGGAGTTGGCGTGGGCCGTAGCCGGTTGACGGGGGCAGTATGGTTTGCCTTGCTCGTGGGCTGCGGGGGAGATGTGGCTGAGGGCGGGGATTTCATGGCCACAACGGAAAAGGCATTGGAGTTGTCCAATTACTCCGCGGAATTCACCGCGAGCGCGACCAATGGCAACACCGCTCAGTTTCCCGTCTACCTGGCGGCGAATGAGACGGTCATGATCGGCACCTGTGGCATCAATGGGGCGAGCCCAGATCCATGGGGCGCGAACCTCGTCCGTCTGAGGAACCCGCAGGGAGGAGAGGTCACGTCCTGGGGGGTCTTTTCTCCCGGGAGCGGATGTCCGGTCGTGTCGCGTCTGTCCTACACCGCGCCAGCAGCGGGAACCTATACCGTCTGGGCTGGATGCACCTCCAATGACGCTTGCGAAGGCACGCTGGGGATTTCCCGCCGTAAGGCCGTGGTGCCCTACAGCGCAAGCAACACGAACGCTGCTCGGCAGAACACCTTTAACAAGCAGTACTACTTCAACGGCGGAGAGGTCATCCGCGTGAGCACTTGTGCAAGCAATGCGTATGGCTCTTCGGTGAGCAGCGGAAACACCGTCTTGCGGCTCTTTCAGCAGGTTGCCGGTATCTACTCCGAGGTCGCCAGCAATGACGACGCTCCGGGATGTGGCTCCGCGTCAGAGTTGCTCTATGAGGTGCCCTCCGCTGGCTACTACCAGATCCGTGCCGGCTGTGCCGGCAACACCAGTTGCAGCGCGAGTTTCACGGTCTATGGCGAATAACGCCCTGGGTTTTACGGAGATGCGAATGAATATCATGCGAGCGGTACGCAGGTCGGTTCTGGTCGTCGCTGGCGCGGCGCTGGCTTGTTCGTCGGGTGAGGACGGGGGGGCGGGTTCGCTGTCCGTGTCACCGCCGGTGACGCAGGACACGCAGGAGCGCCCAGGCACCCCTTCCGCGCAGCCAAGCGCCACCAGCTATTTCCTCGCGGTGGATTCGAGCACCTACAAGGCAGGCGCGGCCATCAACGTCGCATGGTCTGCTCCCTCAGCCCACTCCACGGGAGATTGGCTGGGGCTCTATAGAGTCGGGGATGCCACCGCGGCTTACCTGTCCAGGAAATACGTCCCCTCAGGAGCAGGGGGCATGTTGACGTTTTCTGCTCCTGTCCAGAGCGGAACCTACGAAGTGCGCTATGTGCCTGAGGGGGGCTCGGCCAGCGTCAGCGTCAGCACGCCATTCACCGTGAGCCTGACAGCGGGAAACATCTTCCTGTTCAGCAACTACGAAGGAGGCAACTTCACGCTGGTGGTTGATCAGGATCTGCCGAACATCCAGCTGGGAATCGCTACCTACCATCCCGCCACCGTGACGTTGACCGGGCCTTACGTGAACAACGTCAGTACGGTCCTGTTGGCGGGGTATGCTTCAGGCGCTACCGTGGTCGGGATTGATGCGGCCAGGGTTCAGCGCGTGCCTGCCGAACCCGTGACCCGTCAACAGCCGTACTCGAACAACCGCCTCGTTTATGCCACGGGCTGGCGCATCGGTACCTGGCCAGGGGGCGGTGGAAACTCAAAGACGCAGATCGAAGAGTACTTCATGTCGAAGTTCGGAGAGGTCTCCGTCCTGAGTCACATGAGTCAATATACCCCCTTCAGTGGTTCCATCCCGCTTTCGCGGGCCCGGCTCAACATGGTGGTCGTGCGGGATGCGTCCATCCTCGATATTGCCTCCGCGGTGGGGCGCCCTTCCGGGCCGGTCAATGTCACCGTGGACGTCAACGCGACCGTGGGGGCTGCTTCCACGCTCATGCCTGCGCTGACCACGGGCGCGCTTGCCGCGGGCTCGACCGTCCAGATCAACAACTACGCCAGCATCCTGGGGGCGGGCGGCGCTGGAGGCTCCGGAGGAAATGGAGGGGGCGGAGGGCGACCGCGCTCATGCAGCCGGGACGGCCTGCCGGGAGGCCACGCCATCGTGTTGACGGTGCCCACCACAATCA
>NZ_RAWN01000196.1:0-16953 GCF_003668895.1 Corallococcus sp. AB045 | reverse complement strand
GCTGACCCCCATCCCCTGCCCCCAGGCCCAGGACGACCCGAGCGCCTGGGACGCCGTGCGCACGAGCATCCCCATCGTTCAGGTCTGGGCCTGGCGTGCGGGCTACACGGACGCCAAACCGGCCCAGGCGCGCGCAACGCCGCCCTGAGCCAGGGCAATCCAGGAGGAACCATGCTCAGGCTCATCCGGTACATCATCAACGGCAACGCATTGGAGGTCCTGGCCATCCTGGTCGTGGTCCTCCTGGTGTGGTGGATGTTCTCCTTCCTCACCGCGCCCACGACCGGACACGCCCCACCGGAGCCCGCCGACCCCTCTGGCTCGCCGGGCTACGCGAAGGTGGCTCTGGGGCTTCTCGCGGCGGCGCTGGTGCTTTGGGGGCTGTTCGCGATCAGCGACAGCGATGGCCCTCCCGCTCCCAAGGGTGGGCTCCTCCACGTCGTGGCCACGGGTCCACAACCTGACCGCGCCATCGTCCTGCGCGTGGATGACCAGCCGGTGGCGCCGGTGCTCCACGTCGACCATCACCTCGCGTTTCCGGTCCCCAGCGGCCGACATGCGGTCTTCCTGAAGGACTCGACCGTCGACAGCTCCCGCGACTTCCAGGTCGATATCCGCGAGGGCGATGCTTTCATGCTGTCCGTCCATCCGGACCTTTGCCCCGTGCAGATCGACATGTCGGCCCTGACCTACGGCCAGCCCTCACGCTCCACTCGGACACCGCTGGACGGCGTCGTCATCCGGACCCTGCCCGTGGTGGAGGTGTTCACCCGGACGGAGCTCCCCATGCGGCTTCCTCCGGGAGCGGCCCTCTCCTTCAACGAGCTGCCGGATGCACTCTCCCCGGGGCTGAGCGCCAGCATCCTGATCCCCCTTCCCTGCTCCATGGCCCAAGACGACCGGACCCTCTGGGCCGAGGCGCGGAAACGCTTCCCGGGACTCGACGACGCGGCCCGGCGTGTGGGCTACACGGAAGCGGATCCCACACGGCGTGAAGTCGCGGCGATGGACGAGGAGCGGGTCTTCGAGCTCTTCAAGCAACAGGGCGCGGCGCTGGCGCGCGAAACGCCCCCCTGAGCTAGGGTGCGCCGCCATGGCGACTCCGCGGTACTGGTTGATCAAGAGCGAGCCCTCCGTCTACGCGTACGCGAAGCTGGAGGAGGACGGCAGGACGGAGTGGACGGGCGTGCGCAGCTTCGAGGCGCGCAACAACCTCCGGGCCATGACGCCCGGGGACCTGTGCCTCTACTACCACTCCAATGAGGACAAGGCCGTCGTCGGCGTGGCGTGCGTCCTCTCCAAGCCGGGCCCCGACCCCACCGCCCCCGATGAGGACTGGGCCTCCGTGGACGTGGGGCCCGTGGTCCCCTTCACCACGCCTGTCACGCTGGCCACCATCAAGGCCACGCCCGCGCTGAAGGACTTCCCGCTCATCACCCGCAGCCGCCTCAGCGTCACGCCCACCCCCGTGGAGCACTTCGAACTCGTCCTCAAGATGGGCAAGACGAAGCTCCCCAAGACCGCTTTGGCCAAACCCAAGCCGAAGGCCAAATCCAGAGCAAACCCATGAGCGCAGCCCGCGAAGTCCGCGCCGACTTCGACCGAGCCTCCATCGTCGTGTATCAGGCCTACTCGGACGCCATCGCGGATGTGGCCGTGAAGCAGCAGAAGTTCGGCCCGCCGTTCTCCGTGGGCCGGATGACGTGGATCAAACCCAGCTTCCTGTGGCTCATGCACCGCTCCAACTGGGGCCGGAAGAGCGGCCAGGAGCGCACGCTCGCGGTGCGCATCAAACGCTCCGGCTGGGAAGAGGCGCTGTCCTCCGGCGTCCTCACCGGCTTCGAGCCGAAGGCCCACGGCGCACCGGACGCGTGGCGCAAGGCCCTCGACTCCGCGCCCGTCCACATCCAGTGGGACCCGGAGCGCACGCTGCGCGGCGCGGGCCTGCCCCACGACAGCATCCAGGTGGGCCTCAGCCGCGCCGTCATCCAGCGCTTCGTGGACGACTGGACCGTGTCCATCACCGACCTCACGCCCCTGGTCCAGAAGCTGCGCAAGCACCTGGACGACGGCCGCGCGGATCAGGCCACGCGCCACCTGCCGAAGGAGTCCGTCTACCCGGTCCCTCCGGACCTCGCCCGGCGCCTGGGGATGTGAAGGGCCCCGCGCCTTCGACGCGAGTTGTTATGTTCCGGGCATGGCGGACATCCCCTCACTGGAGACCCTGCGGACCCAAATCGAACGCATCGACGAGGACGTCCTCGATGCGCTCCAGCGGCGCATGGCCCTGGCCGACGATGTGGCTCGCGCCAAGCTGGTGACGGCCTGGCCCTTCCGGGACCCGCAGCGCGAGGACCTGCTCCTGCGCAAGCTGCGCGGCCGGGCGGCGGAGCGAGGCCTGGATCCACACGAAGTGGAGCGCCTCTACCGCGTCATCCTGGACATGTCCGTGGCCCGGCAGCAGGCCCTGGTCACTCGCCTGGACACCACGCCCCTGCGCGTGGGCTACCTGGGCGTCGAGGGCTCCTACAGCCACCTGGCCGCCCGCCAGCGCTACGGCCACCGGCCGGGCGGCGTGCTCCTCACCGGCTTCGACACCGCCCGCCAGGCCGTGGAGGCCCTCAAGCAGAGCGAGCAGGACGTGCTCTTGCTGCCCATCGAGAACACCACCGCCGGCAGCATGAATGAGACGTACGACGTGCTCGCCGCGGGCGACGGCGTCATCACTGGCGAGGTGGTGAGCCAGGTGGACCACCGGCTGCTAGGCGTGAAGGGCGCGAAGCTGGAGGACCTGCGCGAGGTGCTGTCCCATCCGCAGGCCCTGGCCCAGTGCGAGGACTTCCTGCGCACGCACGTGCCCTGGGCCCGCGCCGTGCTTGGGCCAGACACCGCCGTCGCCGCGCAGATGGTCGCGGATCGCAACGACAGGACCGTGGCCGCGATCGCCAGCGAGTCCGCGGCGGGACGCTTCGGGCTCGAGGTGCTCGCCAGCGACCTGCAGCCCGGCTCGGACTTCACGCGCTTCGTGGAGGTCTCACGCCAGCCCACGCCGCTCGCGCCGGACGTGCCGTGCAAGACGTCGCTGCTGGTGGTGCTTGAGCACCGTCCGGGCACGCTGGGCCAGGTGCTGCAGCGGCTCACGCAGCGCGGAGTGAACCTCTCCAAGCTGGAGTCGCGCCCCATCCCAGGCGCGCCGTGGAAGTACCGCTTCTATCTGGACGTGGAGGGCCACGCCGCGTCCGCATCAGTGACGGCGGCGCTGGAGGACCTGCGCCCGCTCACGTCGTCCCTGCGCGTGCTGGGCACCTACCCGCGCGCGGAGCCCATCGATGGCTGACGCCGCCCCCCGCCGCATCGCCTTCCAGGGTGAGCGCGGCGCGTACGGCGACGAAGCCACGGGCGCCCTCTTCGGCGCCTCCGTGACGCGCATCCCCTGCCCCACCTTCCGCGCCGTCTTCGAGGCCGTGGCCGAAGGCACGGTGGACGGCGGCGTGGTGCCCATGGAGAGCGCGCTCGCGGGGCCGGTGGCGGAGGTGGTGGACCTGCTCCTGGAGTTCACCCCGGCTCTCTCCGGCGAGCTGCGCCTGCCCGTGCGCCACTGCCTGCTCGCGCCACCGGGCCGCACGCTGGAGGGCCTCACGCGCGCGCTGTCCCATCCGCAGGCGCTGGCGCAGTGCGGAGGCTGGCTGCGAAAGCACCACCTGCACCCCGTGCCCGAGGCGAACACCGCCGTGGCGGCGCGGCGCGTGGCGCAGGAGGCGCTGGAGGGCACGGCGGCCATCGCCAGCCGGACCGCGGCGGAGCTCTACGGCCTCACCGTGCTGGCGGAGGGCATCGCGGACTCGCCAGACAATGCCACCCGGTTCCTCGCGGTGGGCCCGGCCGTGCCACCGAACCTGGGCTCGCGGAGGAAGACGTCCCTGGTGCTCACGCTCGACAACGGCCCTGGCGCGCTCGCGGGCGTGCTCACGGCCTTCGCCGCGCACGGGGTGAACGTCGCGCGGCTGGAGTCGAGGCCCGGCGGCGTCCGCGCCTGGGACTACCGCTGGTGCCTGGACGTGGAGGGCGCGGTGGACTCCGCGCCGGTAAAGACAGCCCTGGACGAAGCCCGGAGCGCCTGCACGTCGCTCCGGGTGCTGGGCAGCTACGCGCTCAGCGACTGACGGCCTTGGCCGGAGCGGCGGCCTGCGTCCCGTCGCCGTTGCTCACGGCATCCGTGTACGCGGAGCGCACGATGTTCGTGTAGCGCTGGAGCGCGGCCAGCTGCTCCAGGCGCAGCGCCTGCGGCCCGTCGCACAGCGCCTTCTCCGGCGTCGGGTGGAAGTCCACCAGCACCATGGACGCGCCCGCGATGAGGCCCTGGCCAATGGCGTGGAAGATGTCCGGCAGCCCGTCCGGCGGGGCCTCCGCGCGGCCAATCGCGTGCGAGGGGTCCACGCACACCGGCATGCGCGTGAGGCGGCGCACCACCGGCACGTGCGCGAAGTCCACCATGTTGCGGTGCGGGTCGCCCAGGTGCGTCTTCACGCCGCGCAGGCAGAAGACGATCTTCGGGTTGCCCTCGCTCGCCACGTACTCGCACGCGTTGAGGGACTCCTCCAGCGTGATGCCCATGCCGCGCTTGAAGAGCACCGGGAAGGCGCGCTGCTGGCCAATCTGCTTGAGCAGCTCGAAGTTCTGCGCGTTGCGCGTGCCCACCTGGAGCATCACGCCCGTGGGGGCCCCCGACTTCTTCAGCGCGTCGTTGATCTCGTCGATGTGGCGCGGGTGCGTCACCTCCATCGCGACGACCTTGATGCCGTGCTTGCCCGCGGAGTCGAACACCCAGGGCAGGCACTTCGCGCCCAGGCCCTGGAACTCGTACGGGTTGGTGCGCGGCTTGTACGCGCCCATGCGCGTGGTGTTGATGCCGCAGCGAGCGAGCGCCGCCATCATCGCGTCCACGCTCTCCAGCGAATCCACCGCGCACAGGCCGGCGAACAGGTTCACCGAGCGGTCATCGAAGGTGACGCCGTTGTACTCGAAGCCCGCCGTGGTGCGCTGGCCGCCGTGCCGGCCAATGATGCGGTACTTCTGCGAGACGCGGACCACCTGGCGCACGCCGGGCAGCTGCTGGAACGGCTCCAGCGGCACCTGCGACGTGGAGCCCAGCAGGTACAGCTCCGTGATGGTGGACTCGGCGCCCTGGACCACGTGGGCACGCGGGGTGACGCCCTCGTACTGCGAAGCGAGTTGGAGGACGGCGTTCACGACGGATTCCGGGGAATCCGGCTCGAGCATCACGATCATGCGAAGGGTTCTCCTGGTGGGGGGCCGCTTCGGCATTCAACACCGGCATCCCGCCCTTTCCCTCCGCATTTGTATGGAATTTGACGCGGAGCGCCTCAGGAGGAGGCGGGGCGCAGCCGGGTCGCCAGGTGGGTGTAGTGCTCCCGCTGGGTAGGGTCGCCCAGGTGCTCCCAGACGTCGGCCAGGGCCTTGGCCGCCTCCACGTAGGCAGGGGACAGCTCCAGCGCCAGCTCGAAGACCTGACGGGCAAGACGGTAACGGGCCTTGTCGGGCCGCCGGCCCTGGGTCAGCAGCGCGTTACCCAGGTGGTAGATCTCGATGGCGGCGGCCTCGCGGTAGCCGGGGGTGGGGTTGAGTTGAACCGCCCGGTTCATCAGGAGGGAGGCGGCCTCCGGCTCCCCCAGCTCCAGCTGGCAGAGCGCGGCCTCCCGGTGGGGGTCCGCCGCGGAGGGGTCCAGCTCGATGGCGCGCTGGAAGCCCTTGAGGGCCTCCTCGTTGCGCCCCAGCTGCTTGAGGGCGAAGGCCTTCGCGGTGAGCGCGGGGAAGTGGCGCGGGTCCACGGCGAGGACCTGCTCGAACGACTGGACCGCGGCCTCGTGGTTGCCGGCCATGGAACGGTGGACGCCCTCGTTGAACGACGCCAACAGCAACGACCTGGACATCTTCGGTTCCCCCATCGGACAAGGTTCGCAGGGCCGCGCGCTTCACGCGGCCCGAAAGCGCAAGCCTGTCACCGGGGGCCCACGCCTCGCAAAGGTGCGCCCCTTCCCCGGCTGATGGCATCCATCGCGTTCGGCTGATGACGCGGGCGGCCTCCCGCATGACGCAGGTTTCCTCCGTCCGGAATTCGCCACTGTCCCCCGCTGGCCCTCCTGCGCTACGTCGCCCGAAGTCCAGGGTGGACTTCTCCCCGAGGCCCTCATGCTGGTGTTCGAGATCGTCATCGCGCTGCTGCTGGGAGGCGCGGGGCTGGCGGCGCTGTCCCGGCGGCTCGGCACGCCCTACCCCGCGCTGGTGGCGCTCGCCGGGGCGGTGCTGGCGCTCGTGCCGGGCAGCCCGGAGCTGGTGTTGGATCCGGAGCTGGCGCTCACCCTCTTCGTCGCACCGGTGCTGCTGGACGCGGCGTTCGACGCGTCCCCCCGCGACCTGCGCGCGAACTGGCGGCCGGTGGCGAGCCTGGCCCTGGGGGCGGTGGTGCTCACGGTCATCGCCGTCGCGGTGGCGGCGAAGTGGATGGTGCCGGCGATGCCCTGGGCCGCGGCCATCGCGCTGGGCGCCATCGTCGCGCCTCCGGACGCGGCGGCGGCCACGGCGGTGCTGAAGCAGCTCAAGCCCCCGCACCGGCTGATGGTCATCCTGGAGGGCGAAAGCCTGTTCAACGACGCGAGCGCCCTGCTCATCTACCGGCTCGCGCTGGGGGCCGTGGCCGCGGGCGGCGTGCTGGGCTGGAGCGCGGTGCCCACGCTGCTCGTCGTCACGGTGGGCAGCGTGCTCCTGGGCGTCGTGCTGTCGCGGGTGAGCCTGCGCATCAACGCAAGCGTCGAGGACGTGTCCACGGCGGTCATCACCCAGTTCGGCAGCACGTTCGCGGTGTGGATCCTCGCGGAGCGGCTGCACCTGTCCGGCATCCTGACGACGGTGGTCTACGCGATGACCATCTCCCGCACGGCCTCCGTGGTGACGCCCGCGCGGATCCGCATCCCTTCCTACGCGGTGTGGGAGGTGGCGACGTTCGTGTTGAACGTGCTGGCGTTCGTGCTCGTGGGCTTCCAGTTGAAGGGCATCGTCGCGCGCTTCGACCGGGAGACGTGGCTGGAATACACGGCCATCGCGGCGGTGGTGACGGGCGCGGCCATCCTCGCGCGCATCGCCTGGGTGATGGGCGCGGCGGCGTTCAACCGCTGGAGGCAGCGCAAGTCGAAGTCCAGCCCCGTCACGCTCTCGCCGAGCGCGGCCGTGCTGGTGGGCTGGTGCGGGATGCGAGGCATCGTGACGCTCGCGGCGGCGCTGGCGCTGCCCACGGGAAGCGAAGGCGGCCCGCCCTTCCCATACCGGGACCTCATCCTCTTCACGTCCTTCTCCGTGGTGCTGGGGACGCTCGTGGTGCAGGGGATGACGCTCAAGCCCCTGATGACGCGGCTGAAGCTGGACGACGACGGAGAGGTGGACCACGAGGTACGGCTCGCCCGGGTGGAGACGCTGCGCGCGGGGCTGGAGGCCACGCAGGATTCTCCGGACACGGAGATGGCGACCCTGGTCCGGCGTCGCTACGAGCTGCAACTGCGGCGCGCGCGCCAGCTCCTGAACGAGCACGCCCTCACAAGCACGGGGAGCGTCAGCTCTCCCTGGGGGCCGCCCACCGCGGACGCGGAGACGGTGCGTACCGCGATGGCCGCGGGACGGCGGAAGCTGGCGGAGCTCCGGGCGAACGGCACCATCGGGGATGCGGCCTTTCAGCAAGTGGAGCAGGAGCTGGACTGGTCGGAGCTCGACCTGCAACAGCTCCTCCGGGCGGAGTCACCGGAGTAGCTCTCAGCCGCGCGCCTCCTCCTCCATCGCCGCGAGGAACCCGGTGGTGAAGTCCGGGTAGCGCGGCGTCCAGCCCAGGGCCTCCAGCTTCGCGGCGCGGATGGCGCGGTCGCCGCGCAGCGATTCATGGAGGGACGCGAAGGGAACGCGCGGCGGCATGGGGAGGCCCAGCTGCTGACACAGCCACGAGGCCGTCTCCTCCTGCGTCGCGGGCCGGCGGTCGGCCACGCAGTACACCTCGCCGGGCGCGCCGCGTTCGAGCACCACACGCACCGCGTCCACCAGGTCGTCCACGTGGATGCGCGACAGGCGTCCTCCACCCGAGTCCGGGATGCGCAGCGTGCCCGCCTTCAAGCGTCCGGACGTGCCGCGCCCCGGGCCATAGATGCCCGCGATGCGCATGACGCTCGCGCCCAGGGGTAGGAAGAGGTCCTCCGCCTCCAGGCGTGCGCGGGAGACCGCGGAGGTCCTGTCGACCGGCGTGGACTCATCCACGTGTCCACGCGCGGAGCCATAGACGCCCGTGGACGACAGGTAGACGAGCCGGGCGGGACGCGAGCGGGACAGTGCTTCCGCGAAGCGAGCATCCAGCCCGGCCTCCGGAGGAACGGAGTCCACGACGTGCGCGCCCGCTGCCCGTGACAGCGCATCGTCAATGGACACGACGTGGACACCCGCGCCCTCCAGCACCGAGCGGCGAGCGGCATCCCGGGTCGTGGCCAGGACCTCCCGGCCCGCGCGGGCCTCCGCCACCGCGAACCGCGTGAGCGTGTAACCACAGCCAAGCAGGAGGAGCGGAGCGGTCATGGCCTCCGCGATACCGGGCAACACCCGCTCCGCGCAAGGCCTGCGCCCAAAGTGAACGGCCCTCCTCCCGTCATCCGGAAGAAGGGCCGTCACCTCACGTCGTCAAATCAAATCGCGGCTTAGAACTCCGCGCTCGCGCGAGGGTCGATGATGCCGCACTCCTTGATCTTGTAGAGCAGCGCCTTGTAGCTGATGCGCAGCTTGCCCGCCGCGCGGCGCTTGTTCCACGCGGTGCGCTGGAGCATCGCGAGGATGGCCTCGCGCTCCGCGAGCATCGCCGCGCGCTTGCCGATGTCCTTGAGCGACAGCTCCCCGGCCGGAGGCGGCGGGGGCGGAGGCTGCGGAGCGTCGAACGGGTTCGCGTAGCGCTGCGGCGCCACGGCGTTGAACGGCGTGGCCTCCGCCACCGGGACCGGCGTCAGCGCGCCGCGCGCAGGCATCTCCAGAACCTGCACACCCGAGCCCGAAGCCGTCGCGACCGCGGACGGAGGAGCCGCGAAGACACGAGCGGACTCGTCCACGTAGCGCGACGGAGGCGGGATGAACTCGTCCCCACCACCGAACGACGTGGGCAGCGACGGGGCGCTCGCCGGAGCACGGCCGCCGGCGCGGATTTCATCCAGCACCAGGGTCGGGTCCTTCAGCACGCACAGCCGGCGCACCATGTTCTCCAGCTCGCGCACGTTGCCCGGCCACTCGTAGTCACTGAACGCGTGGAGCACCTCCGAGGGCAGCTCGGACACGTTCGTCATGAAGCCCTTGCCGTACTTCTTGAGGAAGTGGTCGGTGAGCGGCACCACGTCCTCGCGGCGCTCGCGCAGGGGCGGCAGGCGGATGGCCACCACGTTGAGGCGGTAGTACAGGTCCTCGCGGAAGTTGCCGAGCGCGATCTCCTTCTCCAGGTCGCGGTTCGTCGCCACCACCACGCGGCTGTCCACGCGGACGCTCTTCTTGCCGCCGACGCGGAAGAACTCCTCGTCCTGCAGCACCTGGAGCAGCTTCGCCTGGAGGCGGATGGCCATCTCGCCAATCTCGTCCAGGAAGATGGTGCCCTGATCCGCCAGCTCGAACTTGCCCGGCTTCTCCGCCGTGGCGCCCGTGAAGGCGCCGCGCTCGTGGCCGAACAGCTCGCTCTCCAGCAGCTCACCCGGCAGCGCCGCGCAGTTCACCTTGATGAACGGCCGGCCATGGCGCTGGCTGCGCGCGTGGATTTCGCGGGCAATCACTTCCTTGCCCGTGCCGGACTCACCCAGCAGCAGCACCGGCACGTCCGTGTCCGCGATGCGCTCCACCAGCGCACGCGCGCGGCGCATGGCCGGCGACGTGGAGATGAGCACGCGGGCCTCCGCCGCGGCCTCCGCGGGCGTCAACACCACGCGGGGCGCGGGCGCGGTCGCCTGACGCTCCGGCACGCGGGTCCCCAGGGCGCGCGCCAGCACGTCCTGCAGCTCGTCGTTGCCAAAGGGCTTCGCCAGATAGTCGGAGGCGCCCATCTTCAGCGCGCGCACCGCGTCGTCCGCGCCCGACAGCGCGCTCAACACGATGACCGGAGCCGTGCCGCCCGTGCTCCGGTAGCGGCGCAGCACCTCCAGACCACTCATCTCCGGCATCACCACGTCCAGCAGCACCGCGTCGAACGAGCCGCCAGAGAGCATCTCCAGCGCCTGCGAACCGCTGGACGCACAGCGCACCTGGTACCCCGAGCTGCCCAACAACTCGGACAGGAACGTGCGCACCGACTCCTCGTCATCCACCACCAGCACCGCGATCCGATCCATCCCCACGCCTCCGCTCGCCCTGTGCATCAAACCCTCGTGAACTGAATCAAACCGACATCAAGCGGGCTGGACCGGCTGCCCGCCGAAGCTCGCGTGTACGCCTCAAGGTCTGCAGTGCCGCGCCCAGCAGCTGGGTGGGAGCCCCCACCGTGTCCGGGAAGCTCACCGCCCCCAGCTCCAGCGCCGTGCGCACCACGCGACCCTCCATCTGGAAACGGGCGGCCTCGAACCGGGCCTCCACCCGCGCCAGCACCTCCGGCACCGACTCCGCGGGCGTGCCCGGCAGCAGCATGGCGAACTGACTGTCCCCCACCCGCGCCACCGCGTCCGCCTCGCGCACCGTCTGCCCCAGCACCACCGCGCTGTAGACGAGCAGCCGCTCCGCCATGCTCTTGCCGTGCTCCTTGCGAAGCGCGCTCCACCCCGTCACCTCCGCCGCCACCACCGAGAACGTCCCGCCGTAGCGCTCCGTCCGGCGCGCCTCCAGCCCGATGAGCGCCAGCAGGAAGGGCCGGTTGTAGAGCCCCGTCACGGGATCATGCAGCGCCAGCGCCGTGCCGGCCTCTTCACCCGCGGCCGCGCGCTCCACCGACTGCTTGAGCCGCATCTGCGAGTGCAGCTTCATGGACAGCTCCGCGCCATCCACCGTGCGCGGCACCACGTCCACGCACTGCCCCTTCTCCACGCAGAAGCGCCACGCGTCCCGGTCGTGCGAATCCACCAGGTACATCATCGGCACCGTGCCCTTGCCCACCTGGCGCAGGCGCCGCGCCGTCTGGATCGCCGCGAAGTCCGGCGGCTGCGCCGCCAGCAGCACCGCGTCCGGGCGGATCACCTCGAACAGGGGCACCGCCGCGTCGAAGCGCGTCAGGGGCACCACGCGGAAGCCGGCCTCCCCCAGCAGCGCCCGGGTGCGCTCCAGGTCCTCAGCGCGAGGCTCCACCAGCAGCACCGTAGGCGGCTGGCCCGACCTTCCCGCTCCCTTGCGCTTCACACCCACCGCCGTGCCCTCCCTTCCAGCATTTTCTGCCCCGCCACCCTGCCCGCCTGCCCAGATTTACAGCCCCGCTACTTTCGCACCCTACGTATCCCTTTGAATTTCTTAGGGAAGGGCACTTCGTTACCCATCCTGGCCCACGGTTTTAGCAATGGGTATGCCATTCATCACCTCGCGGATCCGGACTTCCAGGGTCTCCGCGTCGACGCGGTGCTTGAAGGCGGGCACCCCTTCGATGAGGACCACGGGGATGTCGTAACGCCAGGTCTCGAAGAGGTCCGGGCTCTGGAGGATGTCGGTGACGTAGAGCTCGAACGGCAGCCGGGCCTGCACCTCGACGGCCACGGCGAGGGCCTTCTCACAGAGGGAACACCGGGGTTTCGAGTAGATATCGACTCGCATGCGTTGCAGGATGGGCGCTCGATGCGCGGCGTGTGTGGTGATTTTTCGACGATGCCCCTCAAGGACCTGGTCGTCCACCTCGGGAATCGCCGGGCCACCGGCACCCTGAACGTGGAGCGGGGAGACGTGCGCAAGCAGCTCCTGCTGCGTGACGGCAACGTCATCACCGCCAGCTCCAATCAGCCGCGCGAGTACTTCGGCCAGTTCCTGATCAACCAGGGTCACCTGACGGAGGATCAGCTGGAGCGCGCGTTCTCCACGCAGGCGGAGACGCACATCCTGCTGGGGAAGATCCTGATCATGACGGGCACGGTGTCGGAAGCCACCGTGCGCACGGTGCTCTCCCACAAGTTCCGGGAGATGCTGCTGGACGCCTTCACCTGGGAGGAAGGCGGCTTCGACTTCCGCCCCACGGACGTCGCGCCGGAGCTGGAGGGCCTGGACGTCAGCGTGGACCTGCTGGACGTGCACCGCGAGGGCGAGTTCCGCGAGACGGCCTGGCAGGCCATCCGCGCGGTGTTCCCTTCCGGCCGCGTGCGCCTGGAGGTGGACGAGCGCAAGCTGACGGACCGCAAGGCCGGCAGCATGGACGAGCGCATCGTGCAGCTCGCGAAGGAAGGCCTCAGCATCGACGGCATGGCGCTGGCGCTGCACGCCACCGACTTCTTCCTCTACCAGCGGCTGTACGCGCTCTACCGCCAGGACGCGCTGCGGGTGTCGGACGAGGCCCCCCTGCCCGCCCCGGACCCCGGCGCGAACACCGTGGTCGTGGTGGAGGACGACGACGAGGACGACCTGAACGCGGGCGGCGTCATCGGCTCCGAGTCCTCCTCCGACGAGGTGCTCCAGGCCGCCCAGCTCTTCCTGGACGCGGGCAACCTGCGCGACGGCGAGGCGCTGGCCCGGCGCGCGCACGAAATCGCGCCCACCGAGCACACCACGAAGCTGCTGCGCGACGCGGAAGGCAGGCTGCTCACGGAGCTGCGCAAGGCGCTGATGGAGCCGTCGCGCGTGCCGGCGCTGATGGTGACGCCCGCGCACCTGAAGACGCTGCCGCTCACGTCACCGGAGCGCTACCTGCTGTCGCGCATCGACGGGCGGCGGGACGTGGCCGCCATCGTGCACGTGTCGCCTCTCCAGGAGCTGGAGGCGCTGAAGTTCTTCCAGGGCTTCGTGGACACGGGGCTGGTGAAGCTCACCGCGCGTCCGCTGTCCTGACGTTGCGCCTCAGTGCTTGCCGGCGGCGCCCGCGGGGGCCGTCAGCTCCACCGGCGCGGGGATGCGCTCCAGCGCCAGGCGCAGGGCCTCGCGGCCCAGGTAGGAGCCGCGGATGCGCCACTTCGGGTCGTTCACGATGAGGGCGGCCACGGCCACGCGCGGGTTGTCCTTGGGCGCGAAGCCGACGAACCACGAGTAGTCGCGGAAGGGCTCGCGGTCCGCGAGCGTGCCCGTCTTGCCCACCGCGTCCTTCACCTGGAAGCCGCGCTCGCGGAAGACGCCGCGCGCGGTGCCATGGGTGACGGTCTCCTCCAGCATCCGCGTGAGCTCGTGCGCGGCGGTGGGGGTGAGCACGGGCTCCGGCTCCGGCATGGGCATGAAGGGCTCCGGCTCCACCAGCGTGGGGTCCACCCAGCGGCCCTCGTTGGCGGCGACGGCGGCCAGCAGCGCGCCGTGCAGCGGGGACAGGTACACGTCACCGAAGCCCGCGCCGGTGTTGGCGAGCGCGAAGCCGTCCTCCGGGATGTACGCGAGCGACACGTCCAGCGGCTGGGCGAAGGGGATCTCGCGGTTGAAGCGCAGGCGCGCCGCCATGCGCTTGAGGGAGTCCGCGGTCAGGTGCTTGCTGGTCATCTTGGCGAAGATGACGTTGGCGCTCTTGCCCATGGCCAGCGCCAGCGAATAGCAGGCGCCGTCGCGGTCGCTGTCCTCCAGCTGCCGCTCGTTCAGGCGGCGCTTGCCGCCGTGGAAGCACGCCTCGGTGTCGGGCGACACGCCGGCCTCCAGGAGCGCGCTGCCGGTGACGATCTTGAAGATGCTCGCGGCCGGGTACACCGCGCGGATGGGCAGCCCGCGCAATTCCGGCTTCGCCTCCGAGTGCTCCGCCATCGCGAGCACGCGGCCGGTGGAGGGCTCCAGCACCACCGCGGCGCCGTAGGGCACCTGGTAGTTCTGCATGATCTTCGTGAGCGACGCCTGGAGGCCGGGGTCGATGGTGAGCACCTGATCCGGCGCGCTCTTGCCGCCCTTCACCACCAGCTTGTTGCCCTCCAGCTTCGCGCGGGCCACCAGGTCCTGCGCGCGCGGCAGCCCCTGGAGCTTGCCGAACGGCGGCGCCTTCTCCCGCGAGGGCACCGGCATCGGCGGCACCATCCCGGGCTCCAGCGCGGCGGCGTCCTTCGCGGCCAGCGCCTCCGCCAGCGCGCGGGCATCCACCGGGCGCGAGTCCTCGGGCGCAGTGGCCGCCACGGCGTCACCGGCGGTCCCGGAGTCCGGAGCGCCCTGCGTCTGCGCGACGCTCGCGGAGCCTCCCGCGTCCGGCGAAGCCGCCTGGGCGCGCTGCTCGGCCTCCACCTTCTCCACCAGCGCACGGGCGCCCACGGGCCCCGCGTCCGTTCCCAGGGCGCTCACCGACTGCGCCAGGGCCTGGGCATCCGACGGGGCGGCGGGTGACGGCGCGGTGTTCGCGTCCGGCCCGGGCGCGGAGGCGCCCAGGAGCAGCGTGAGGGGGAACAGCGGCAGGGCGGCGAGGAAGCGGCGCATCGTCATGCTTCGGGGCTCTCCTTCGGGGGAGCAGGGAGCAGGCCGCCGGATCCTAGTCGCTGAGGGCGCGCTGTCCACGGCTTGCCTCCTCGACTGCTGCCTTCGTCCGCGAGAAACCTGGGAAGGTGCCCGGAGGTCCAGTAGGGTCCTGTGCACCTTGGACGGACTCAAAGAGACATTGGTGATCTGGGCAGCCGAGCTGCGTCGGGCCATGAAGAGCGGCCGGGCCATCGTGCTGCTCGGGCTCTACAGCATGTTCTCCGCGCTGGTGCTGCTCGTGGTGGGCTTCGTCACCCGGGATCTGCAAGCCCAGCTGAACGAGAAGCTCGCCGGATCCGGAGGGGACTCGGAGGTCGCCACGCAGGCCGCGGAGCAGATGCACCGCGGGGTGCTGGGCTTCCTCGCCAACAACGACGCCGCGATGATGGAGGCCCTGGCGCAGGTGCCCATCGTGGTGCTCATCGTCTTCAAGATCAGCCTCTTCTTCCTGCCCGCCTACATCGCCCTGATGGGCTTCGACCAGGTGAGCGGAGAGGTGGGACCGCGCTCCATGCGCTACCTCACCGTGCGCGCGCGCCGCTCCTCGGTGCTCCTGGGCAAGTTCCTCTGCCAGGCCACGCTGCTGGTGGGGCTGGTGCTGATCATCGACCTGGCCATCTTCATCTACGCGCGCATCATCAACGACGACTTCGCCTTCGGGGTGCTGGCGCTCAACCTCCTGAAGTTCTGGGGCGCCACCATCGTCTTCTCGCTGGCGTACGTCGCGCTCACCACCCTGTGCTCCAGCCTCTTCCGCGCCCCCGCGGTGAGCCTCGTCTTCAACTTCATCCTGCTCTTCGTCTTCTGGCTGATGGACTCCGTGGGACGCGCCGTGAGCGAGGAGAACGTGCTGCGCTTCCTGCGCTACCTGTCCCCGTCGTACTACTCGGGCAACCTGCTGCACCCGAAGCTCGCCGAGTTCGCCATGAGCGGCGCGGCCTACGCCGCCTTCGCGGCCATCTTCCTCTTCGGCGCCTACGGCGTCCTGCGCGCGAGGGACCTGTGAGCGACCTGGCCATCCAGCTGAACAACGTCTCCAAGCGCTTCGGCCCCAAGGTCGCCGTCAACGCGGTGAGCCTCCAGGTGCGGCAGGGCGACGTCTTCGGTCTCATCGGCCCCAACGGCGCCGGCAAGACGACCACCTTCTCCATGATGTGCGGCTACCTCTACCCGTCCGAGGGCTCGCTCCAGGTGATGGGCGTGTCCCCCACCACGCCCGGCGCCCTCAAGGGCCGCGTGGGCGCGCTGCCCCAGGACGCGGTGCTGCCCCCCGGCTGGGAGGTGGGCGCGCTGCTCATGTACTGGGCCCGCCTGTCGGACCTGCCCCAGCCCGAGCACGAGGCCCGCGGCGCCCTGGAGAAGGTGGGCCTGATGGAGGCCTGGAAGGTCCAGACGCAGGCGCTCAGCCACGGCATGGCCAAGCGCGCCGCCATGGCCCAGGCCCTGATGGGCCGCCCGCCGCTCGTCCTCCTGGACGAGCCCACCGCCGGCCTGGATCCTCGCATCGCCGCGCAGGTGCGTCAGGTCATCAAGGACATGAAGGGCACGCAGACGGTGGTCGTCTCCAGCCACAACCTCCAGGAGCTGGAGGAGCTGTGCGACGCCGCCGCCATCCTCGACAAGGGCTCGCTCGCGCAGGCCGGCACCATGTCGGAGCTCACCGGCCAGGGCGCCGAGTTCCGCGTCCAGATCGCCCGGGGCGACGTCATCATCCCCGAAATCACCTCCCTGCCCGGCGTCACCGACGCACGCATGGAGGGCACGGATGTGCTGCGCGTGCGCTTCGACGGCCAGGCCCACAAAGCCGAGGAGGTCATCAGCCGCACCGTCGGCCACCTCCTCCAGCACCAGGTGCTCATCCTCGGTGTCAGCCGCGGCCGCCGCCTGGAGGACCGCGTCCTTCAGCTGCTGTAGGCCCGCGACCCACGGACGCTCACCCCGCCTTGCGCACCCAGCCCACATAGTGGGCGCCCCGGCGCTCCATGCGGACGAGCTCGTTGCCCGTCGCGTCGCACCACGCGGGCAGGTCCGCCTCCAGGCCGCGGTCGGTGGAGACGAGCTCCACCAGCGTCCCGGGCGCAAGGCGGCGCATCGCCTTGGCAATCTCCAGGATGGGCACCGGGCAGAGGGCCCCGGACGTATCCACGCGCACACCGGCTTCCATGGCCGCGCATCCTCTCACGGAACGCTGACTGCCAAAGTGGCACGGCACGCGCGCTGAGAGGGAATTTTGGTGTCCCCAGCGTCGTTGTCCGCCCCTTCGAGGCCTCTGGATATCGGGCGGACGCAGGCGGTCATCGCGGCTTGCGTGTCTGGAATTCCCTCTGTTAAGTACCCCGCCCTTTCCCTACC
>NZ_RAWN01000195.1:0-17095 GCF_003668895.1 Corallococcus sp. AB045 | reverse complement strand
CCCCCGGGCCCCGCGATGCCTGTCTCCGCCACCGCCCAGTCCGCCCACGAACGCTCCAGTGCCCCCGCCGCCATCGCGCCCACCGCCTCCGCGCTCACCGACCCGTGCGCCTGCAACAACGCCAGCGGCACTCCCAGCTGCTCCCCCTTCGACTCGTTCGAGTACGGCACGAACCCGCGATCCACCACCGCGGATGCCCCCGGCACCTCCGTCAGCGCCGCCGTCATCAGCCCTCCCGTACACGCCTCCGCCAATGCCAGCCGCACGCCGGCCTCACGGCACCTCGCGATGACCTTCGGCGCCAATGCCTCCAGGTCGCTCACGCGCCCTCCCCTGGCACCGCCGCCAGCACCGACACCAGCACATCGCCCCGGAAGGTGATGCCCACCGTGCCCTCCTCCACGCACAAGCCCACGGCCGGGTGCACGTCGTCCGGACACACCGCCTCCAGCCCGCCTCGCGGCGCGAAGCCCGCACGCTGCAACCGCTCCCACCAGGCCAGGGCCGGCTCGTGGCGCTCACACCGCTCCGACTCGTTCACCGTGCCCACGATGTCATCCACCTCCCGGCCGAAGAACCGCTTGATGGCGCGACGCTCCGCGCCCGGTATCTCCAGCGTATCCAGCAGCTGGAACACCCGGGAGAAGTGATTCCACGCGTTCTTCAATCGCTCACGCGCCGGTGCGCGGTGGTGATCCACGTGCGGCTCGCACATCACCACGCCCACCGGTCCCAGCGACGCCAGCCTCGCCAGCACCGCGTCGCGCGCCTCCATGCCAGACGTCTCCTTCTCCGCCACGTGGTGCAGCGCGAACGCCGCGTTCACCACCAGCGGCCGGCGCACGGCTCGCAACGCCGCCCATGTCGCCACGTCCAGGTCCTCCACCGGCGCCTCCAGCTTCACGAACTCGAGCGACAGCCCCACCTCCTCCGCCACCGCCAGCACCGCGTCGCGCGCCTCCACCAGACTCGTGCCGCTGGGGTCCACTCCCACCACCGTCAGGTGCCGGGGCAGCGCGCCCGCCCTCGCCAGCGCTCGCAGCAGGTTGCACTCCTGCCGCCCCTGCCCGATGCCCACGTCCAGCAGCGTCGCCTCCGCGTGTCCTCGCAGGAAGTCCGCGAGCAGCGCGTTCGCCACCGCGTCCGCCGCCGACGCCAGCGGCAGGTGCTTCATCAACCGCCGGAACAACTCAATCTGTGGCGCGCTCCCGTCCACCTCCGAGGCCCGGTACGGATGCAGCGCCCCCGTCGCGCCTTCCAACCGGCGCGACAAGGCCGTGGCGAACACGGCGTAGTTCTCGTCCTCGGGAATGCGCTCCGCGTCCAACAACCGATAGAGCGCAGCCAGCGCTTCCACCGCATCCATCGTCCGCGCTGACAACGCATGGTCCATCGCCCGGAGCAGCAGTTCGTCCTTCGGCGTCCGCATGCGCCCTCCCCGCGGAACCCTGGCCGTGGCTTCCGCTCGACATGAAAAAGTGTAACGACCGCCCATGTCGCGGCTCCAGGGGGCGGCACCTCGGGACAGAGGGCCGTGCGCGTTCACACAGCGCGCCGCCCCCGCGGTCGGACTGGCGCGGCGCGGGGGCAATGACGGGGGACACGAGCGGCCCGGCGACCCCTGGCACTGCATCCACTAGACTGCGCGTGAAAAGGCACCACCGGGATTCGCCTCCCGGTCCGTATGCCCTGCGTGAACCGACTTCCGCCCCGGGCCGGGGAAGTCATGGGCGCCTTGGGCCGAATCCATGAATGCAGTGTCCTCGCCGGGCCGGAGCACTCTGGCGACAGCGCGGGTGTCACTTTTGTAGGGGTCCGGTGTTGAAGCGCCCGCCCATGTTCCTCCCCCATACCTTCCCCCTGGTGCTGGCCGCCGTGCTCCTGTCCGGCGCGACCGCCCGCGCGCAGGGCGTTCCCTCCGCCACCAGCACGCCTCGCGCCGTGGAGGTGGACGTCCACACCACCGACGCGGGTCAGGCCCTCTCCGCCGAGGACGCCGTCCGTCTGGGCCTCTCCCCCGACGCGGGCGATACGACGCTCGTGCCCCCCAGCCTCACCGCCGACGCTCCCGCCGCGTGGCCGGAAGGCCTGGAGGGCACACCCGGCGAAGTGGAGCTGGAGCTGCTGGTGGACGTGGAGGGCCGCGTCGCGGAGGCGAAGGTGGTGCGCGCCGCCGCCGAGCCTCGCCTCACCGACGCGGCGCTCGCCGCGGCCCCGGGCCTGCGCTTCACCCCGGCCACGCTGGCCGGGAGCCCCGTGGCCGTGCGCCTGCCCTTCGTCTACCGCTTCACGCCACCCGTGCAGGTCCCCGCCTCCACCACGCGCCTCACTGGCGAGGTGCGCGCACGCGGCACGCGCAAGCCCCTCTCCGACGCGGCCCTCTTCCTGGACGGCGCTTCGGAGCCGGCCGCCACCACGGACGCGCAGGGCCTCTTCACGGTGGACGTGTCGCCGGGCCCTCACACGCTGGAGGTCCGCGCTCCAGGCCATGCGACAACGACGTTCACGGAGACGCTGACGCAGGGACAGACGCTCCAGGTCATCTACCGGCTCCAGCCTCGCGAGGTGAACCCCTACGAGACCGTCGTGCGCGACGAGCGCCCGCGTACGGAGGTCACCCGCATCAGCCTGCACGAACAGGAGATCCGCGAGGTGCCCGGCACGCTGGGCGACCCATTCCGCGTGGTGATGCTGATGCCGGGTGTGGGAAGCCTCGCGTCCGGCATCAGCTACCCGGTGGTGCGCGGCAGCCAGCCCGCCGCCACGGGCTTCTTCCTGGACGGTGTGCGCATCCCGATGCTGTACCACCTGCTGCTCGGGCCCGCGGTGGTGCACCCGGACTTCATCGACACCGTGGACTTCTATCCGGGCACGCCGCCGGTGCAGTACGGCCGCGTGCTGGGCGGCGCGGTGGAGGGGCGCCTCAGCCGTCCTCGCGAAGACCGGCTGCACTTCACCGCGTACGCGGACCTGCTCAACGCGGGCGGCTTCATCGAACAGCCCTTTGAATCCACGGGCACCAGCGTCAGCCTCGCAGGCCGCTTCAGCTACTCCGCGCTGCTCATCTCGCTGGCGGCCAACGTGCTCCAGCGCCCGGAAGCGGAGCAGCTGCGCGCGGGATTCTGGGACTACCAGGCACGCATCGAGCAGAAGGTGGGCCGGGGCCGTCTGCGCCTGTTCGCGCTGGGAAGCTCCGACGACGTGGGCATCTCGCCGGAGATGCTGGCAGGGGCGGAGGGCGGCGGCGTCGTGTCGCGCTTCCACCGCATCGACCTGCGCGGCACGCACCCGGTGGCGGAGGGCGAGGGCGAGGTCGGCGTCACCCTGGGCTGGGACGGCCTGGGCCTCACCGGCGAGGAGACGCAAAACGCCGGGGGTACCCTCGTCCGCCAGGACGTGGGCGAGTACGGGCTGAGCCAGGTGAGCGTCGCCGCTCGCGCGGGGTGGCGGCGAGCGCTGACGCCGTCGCTCGACGTCGCCGTGGGCGCGGACGTGGAGCACCGCCGCTCCGCCACCACGCTCATCGGCACCGCGCGGCCTCCGGGCTGGCGGCCCTCCGACGACGCGGATCCGCTCAAGCGGCCCAGCGCACTGGCCACCTTCTCCGGCGCGTATGCGTCCGTCACGTGGAAGCCCTCGGAAGACTGGGTGGTGACGCCGGGCCTGCGCGTGGACGCGTACCACCTGGTGCCGGGTATGACGTTCACCGCGGTGGAGCCGCGCCTGTCCGTACGCCGCACACTGACGGACACCCTCACGCTCAAGGGCGGCGCGGGCCTGTTCCACCAGCCGCCCACCGTGCTCGTGCACGTGCCCGCCATCGACACCGCGAGCCTGCGCTACGGCCTCCAGTCCGGCGCGCAGTTCGACGTGGGCGCGGAGTGGAAGGCCTTCGAGGGGCTGGAGCTGAGCGCGGACGCGTACTTCAACCCGCTCTCCCGCGCGGTGGAGTTCGACCTGGTGGACGTGGCGGAGAACCGCCGCCGCCGGGGCGGCCTGGGCGAGGACCCCGCCACCACCGGCTACGCCTACGGCTTCGACCTGATGGCGCGCCATCCGCTGGGCCGCCACTGGTTCGGCTGGGTGTCCTACAGCTTCCTGCAGAGCAAGCGGAAGGCGCGCTTCGCCCGCATCGGCGACGACAACCGCGTGCTGGAGACGGTGGAGGGCACGCTGCCCTTCGCCTTCGAGCAGGCGCACACCTTCAACGCCGCGCTCAGCTACAAGTTCGGCAACAACTGGACCGTGGGCACGGTGGTGCACTTCAACACCGGCCGTCCGGAGACGGGGCAGCTCACCTCCCAGACGCAGCGCTGGGTGACGGACGGCGACGGCTCGACAAAATGGGTGCGGCAGGATCTGGACCGCACGCAGCGGCTGGCGCCGTTCTTCCGCGTGGACGCGCGCATCGCGAAGTCGTGGGCCTACCAGGACTTCACCCTGGACGCGTCGCTGGACGTGCTCAACCTCTCCGCACAGCAGGAGGTGGTGGCCTACGAGTACCGCTCCGACGGCGGCGACTACGAGGGCTCCCCCCACAAGGACGTCCGCCCCGTGCGGGTCCCCATGCGCATCCCCGTCATCCTCCCCCTCTTCGGGCTCAAGGCGACCTACTGACATGCGACGCGCACTCGTCACTTCCCTGGGACTGCTGGCCTTCACCACCGCTGGCTGCGACCGCTATCCCGAGGACCCCATCTTCGCGTACGGCCGCGCGCTCCACCGCGACGGCACGCCGCGCTCCGGCGAGACGCTGACCCTGGAGCGGCTGGAGGACGACGTCTTCACGCCGCTCACCACCGCCACCACGGAGGCCTCGGGCGACTTCACCCTGGAGATGCTGTCCGGAGACGCCGTGCGCGAGGAGGACTACTACAGACGCCCGAACCGTCTGCGGCTGGCGCTGCCGCTGGACGCGGACGGCAGCGGCACCTTCCTCTCGTTCACCATGCAGGACGACGTGGAGCTGCCCACGCTGAAGCCGTGGGATGCGCGCCCGATCGTGGGCAGCAGCGACCAGGGCCCCACCGTGGCCTTCCCGCCCGCGCCCCCGGCACCTCCCGTGCCGGAGACCGGCGACACGCTGGAGCTGCTCGCCGACGACGGTTCGACGATTCCCCTGCCGCCCACCGCCCCGGAGCCCCTGCTGTGGGTCACGTCCGGCGACGAGCTGCTCTGGCGGCAGAAGGGCACGGAGTCCCCATGGACGCCGAGCCCGTACGTGCTGGAGGACTTCGCCGCGCCCCAGGTGCGGCTGCGCGCCGCCAGCATGGGCTCGTGGTTGTTCTCTCCGCTGGGCGGTGAGCCCAGCTCCGTCTATTTCCGGCAGGAATGGCGCACCGGCGCCGAACCGCTGCCCGCAGGGACGCTGCGCCCCATCAGTCGCGGCGCGACGTGCGAGCCGTCCTTTCCGGATGTCTGTCCATGGACGGATGGCCTGCTCACCCCGGTGGACTTCTGGGAGAAGGAGACCGACCCCCGCTTCCACAACGTCGTCATCACCCTGCCCCAGCCGGCCCTGCCACGCCGCGCGGTGGTGCGCGGGCTGTACTACCTGCAAGGCAGGGGCGGTAAGGATTGGCTCGTCCTGGAGGGCAGTGTTGACGGCGAACAGTGGCAATCCCTGGCGCGCGTCGTACTGCGGGACATGAGCCCGCTGGAGCAGTCCCTGCGCGATGCGACGTTTGGCCTCTACACCGAGCCTGCCGAGGGGGCATCTCCCTATGGGGACGGGATGCTCCGCCTGGGCGTCCAGGAGCCGGTCTTCCAGGACGTGCCCCTCACCCCCACCGGGCCCGTGCGCTTCGTGCGGCTCTCCGTGGAATCCCTCATCTACGACGGAACCGCCCCACCCGCTGAGTTCTATACCCTCTCTGAGTTGTCCATCTTTGAATAGTCATTGCGGATGACCCTCCAACCCCCAGAAGTTGCTTGTCTGGGTGGAGCCCGGGAGTCCTGCCCAATCAAATAAATCAAGAAATAAAGGGCGAACCGTTCTTCTCTTGCAGCACCGCTCATTCGTGCCCGAGGAGGGCCCCGATGATTGCGCTGACCTGGACGTATGGGCAGCTCCTCAAGGGATTGACGGAGCGGGTGCGCCGGGTGCTGCTGGTGCAGGTGCTCATCCTGGCGCCGAGCTTCGGGGTGCTGGAGCTGGACCCATGGGGTCCTTCGCACCGAGGGCTTTCCCTGACACGTCTGGCGCTGTGGGGCTGCGCCGTAGGGCTGTTGTGGGCCCTGCACCGGTATGCCTTCGGGCGCTCGCGGGTGGCGTCATGGCAGCGCGTGCTGTGGGTGACGGCGCTGTGCTGGCTGGGGCAGTGGCTGGGCGGCTTCGTCGCGCTGGAGGCGCTGCCGCGCTCGCTCCAGCAGTGGTCCGGGGCGCGGTGGATCCACGTGGGCTTCACCGTGTTGTTCTTCTGGGCGGCGACCGCGCTGCTCTACCGGCTGGCCGCGCCCATGCCGGAGCCTGAGGCTGCTCCCGCCGCGCCCACGGGACCCCAGGCCCCGTCCGGCAAGAAGGGCTTCACGCGCGCGGAGCGTCCAGCGGGAGCCTGAGCCTCGCGCGGCACCCACGGCCGTCCGTGCGGTTCTCCAGGCGCAGGCTGCCTCCGTGCGCTTCGGCGATCTGCCGGCTGAGCGCCAGGCCGATGCCGCTGCCCTGGGGCTTGGTGGTGAAGAAGGGCACGAAGAGGTTCGCGGTGTCGGCGAGGCCGGGGCCTTCATCCTCCACCCAGACCTCCACGGCGCCCGGCGCGTGCACCGCCCAGGAAACCCAGACGCCGCCCGCGCCTCCTTCCGACAGGACCGCGTCCACGGCGTTGCGCACCAGGTTGATGAGCAGTTGCTCCAACTGGTCGCCATCTCCAGACACGGTGAGGACGGGGCCCGGGCGCACGGCGACGGGGCGGCGCGGCTCCAGGGCCACCACGCGCCGCACCCAGGGCTCCACTTCGACGGGTCCCAGGGTGGGTGGCGGCAGGCGCGCGAGCCGCGCGTGGGCGGACATGAAGCGGGACAGGGCCTCCGCGCGGCGGGCGATGATGCCCAGGCCGTGACGGGTGTCCTCCTCCCAGTCCGCGGGGCGCGGCACCTGGGTGACGGTGTCCCGGAGGGCGTCCGCGATGGATTGGATGGGGGTGAGGGAGTTGTTGATTTCGTGGCTGAGCACGCGGACCAGCCGGCGCCAGGCTTCACGTTCCTCTTCGCGCAATGCCAGACGCAGGTCGGTGAGCACGACGAGTTGGTGGGGCTGGCCGCCTTCACGGAAGGTGCCTCGCCACAGCTCGTAGGGGCCGCCGTCCTGCTGCGCGAAGACGCGCGTGAGGCGGCGGGGGGCGGGGCCTTCCAGCAGGTCGCTCCAGCCGAGGGCCTCGGCGCTTTGGCCCAGGAGCTGCGCGCGCGGCAGGCCCACGAGGCGGGCGCCCGCGCGGTTCACCAGCTTGAGGGTGCCGGAGGCGTCGAAGGCGAGCACCGCGACGTCGATGGCCTCCATGACCTGGCCCAGCAGCGCGCCGGCCTCCATCGCGCCCAGGCGCTGTTCGCGCAGGGTGTCCCCCAGGGCGTTGACCTCCAGGAGCACCTCGCCGAGCGGATCACCCGCGCGTCCGCCCCGGCCGCGCACGGAGTAGTCGCCTTCACGCAGGGCGGCCAGCAGGCCCGCGACGGTGTGCAGGGGCCGCACGACGCGCTCGCGGAGCGCCAGGCAGGCTCCGGCGTGCATGCCCACCACGAGCACGGACAGCGTCCAGCGCACCTTGGCGGTGAAGTCCCCCGTCCAGAGGAGCGCGAGCGTCACGAGGACCGCGGGCAGGCCCGCTAGGGCCGCGAGCCACATCACCCGCAGGTCGTACGGCACTCGTGCGTCCGGTTCGTGCGCATCGTGCTTCGTGATGCGCGGGTCGTGCGGCGCAGGGGGACCGCTGTTCACCTTGCGCCCTTGATGCCGTAGTACTGGAGCCGCCGGTAGAGCGCGCTGCGCGACAGCCCCAGCGCCTTCGCGGCTTCGCTCACGTTGCCGTCGTGCCGGCCGAGGGCGCGCTCGATGAGGTAGCGCTCCACCTCCTCCAGCGTCATCTCCTCCAGGCGCGCACTCCCTCCGCCCGGAGGGCCCATCCGCTTGAGCAGCAGGTCCTCCGCCTCCACGCGGTCCCCGACCGCCATCAGCAGCGCGCGCTCCACCGCGTGCTCCAGCTCGCGCACGTTGCCCGGCCACGGGTACGCGATGAGCGCCTCCATTGCTCCCGGTGCCAGGTGGATGTTGGGACGGCCGTAGCGCTGCCCCTGCGCCGCCAGGAAGTGCGCCGCGAGCAACGGGATGTCCTCGCGCCGCTCCCGCAGCGGCGGCAACTGCACCTCCACCGTGTTGAGCCGGTAGAGCAGGTCCTCGCGGAAGCGACCCTCCACCGCCGCCCGGCCCAGGTCCACGTTCGTCGCGCTCACCACGCGCACGTCCACGCGCCGCGTCCGCGACGAGCCCACCGGGTGCAGCTCCCCCGTCTGGAGCACCCGCAGCAGCTTCGCCTGCTGCGTGAGCGGCATGTTCCCAATCTCATCCAGGAAGAGCGTGCCGCCATCCGCCAGTTCGAAGCAGCCGATGCGGTCCGCCTTCGCATCCGTGAAGGCTCCCTTCACGTGGCCGAAGAGCTCGCTCTCGAAGACGCCCTCGGACAGGCCGCCGGAGTTCACCGCGACGAAGGGCCGGTCCGCGCGCGTGCTCGCCGCGTGGAGGAGGCGCGCCACCACCTCCTTGCCCGTGCCGTGCTCCCCCGTCACCAGCACCGGCGCGGACGACGGCGCCACCCGCTCGATGAGCCTGCGCACCGGCTGCATCGCCCGCGACTCGCCCAGCAGCGGAGAGCGTCCGCCCTGCTCGCGGCGCAGGTGCTGGTTCTCCTCCTCCAGCCGCCGGCCGCGCTTCAACGCCCGGGACAGCTCCAGCTGCGTGCGCAGCGTGGCCAGGAGGCGCGTGTTGTCCCAGGGCTTCTGCACGTAGTCGCGCGCGCCCAGGCGCATCGCCTCCACCGCGCCCTCCACGCTGCTCCACGCCGTCATCACCACCACGGGCAGCAGCGCGTCCCTCGCGCGCAGCTCTCCCAGCAGGTCCAGGCCCTCGCGCCCGGACGTGGTGTCGCGCGCGTAGTTCAGGTCCATCAACACCAGGTCCACGTCCTCCGCGTCCAGCGTGGCCTTCACGCCCGCGGGGGACTGGGCGCTCACCACCGTGTAGCCATCGCGCTTGAGCAACAGCCGCAACGCCTCCAGCACGTCCGGCTGGTCGTCGGCCACGAGGACACGGGTGGTACGCGGAGAGGGAGCGGTGGGTTCGGACACGGAGGACGCCACGGGCAGGACTGTGCCAGAAAGGAGGGAACTCAGTCGGCCCGGAGCGCGATGATGGGGTCCACGCGCGTCGCCCGTCGAGCAGGCAGCCACGACGCCCCCAGCGCCACCCCGGTCAGAAGCAGCGCGACCCCGCCGAACGTCCACGGGTCGTCCGCCGACACGCCATACAGCAGCGACCCCAGCAGCCGCGCCAATCCCAATGACAGGCACAGCCCCACCGCCACGCCCGTGAGCGACAGCCGCAGGCCCTGCGCCAGCACCAGCCGCAGCACGTCCCCTCGCGCCGCGCCCAGCGCCATGCGGATGCCCAGCTCCCGCGTGCGCTGCGTCACCGAGAAGGCGATGACCCCCGACAGCCCCAGCGCCGCGAGCAGCAGCGCGACACCCGCGAACAGCCCCATCACCAGCGCGGACAACCGCCGGGGGCCCGTGGACTGGTCCATCCGCCGAGTGAGCGAGGACACGTCGAACAGCGGCAGGTCCGCGTCCACCGCGCGCACCTCCGCCTCCACCTGGGCGCGCAACGCCTCCGGATCCCCGGACTTCACGCGCACCGTCAGGCCCATGTACACGGACGGCAGCTGCGACAGCGAGTAGTACGCCGCCGGGCGCGCCGGCACGTCCAGGCCCCACTCGCGCAGGTCGTCCACGACGCCCACCACCGTGGTCCACTGCATGTCCTGGCCGTGCAACTTCAACCGCTGCCCCAACGCATCACCCTTCGGCCAGAAGAGGTTCGCGAAGGAGCGGTTGATGACCACCGCCCAGGGCGCGTCCGGCCCGTCCCCGTCCTCCAGCAACCGCCCCTGCCGCAGGTGGACGCGCAGCGCGTGCAGGTAGCCGGGGGTGGCGGCGCGGAACTCCACCGCCTTCCACAGCTCGCCCGGCTGGCGCTGACGCCCCTCGATGTCGAAGCTGTTGTCCATGGAGCCGCCCAGCGGGAGCACGTTCGTCAGCCCCGCGGACTCCACGCCCGGCAGCGCCTGGAGCCGGGGCACCAGGGCCTGCAGGAAGGCCGCCTGCTTCGGCCTGTCCGGGTACTGCACCTTCGGCAGCGCGAGCGCTCCGGTGAGCACGCCGTCGGACTCGAAGCCCGCGTCCACGCGCTGGAGCGCGAGGAAGCTCTTCACGAACAGGCCCGCGCCCACCAGCAACACCAACGCGAGCGACACCTGCGCCACCACCAGCGCGGCGCGCAGCCGGCCCGTGCGGTGGCTTCCCGTGGCGCGCGCGCCTTCACGCATCGCCGCGTGCAGGTCCACGCGGCTGGCCTGGAGCGCGGGCACCAGCCCGAAGAGCACGCCCGTGAGCACCGACACCGCCAACGTGAAGAGCACGGAGACCACGTCCAGCTTCACACCCTGGGCCCGGGGCAGGCCCTCGCCCACCGTGGCCACCAGCGCGTCCGTGCCCCACAGCGCCAGCAGCAGCCCCACCGCGCCCGCCACCAGCGACAGCACCAGGCTCTCCGTGAGGAACTGCGCCACCAGCCGCATCCGGCCCGCGCCCAGCGCCGCGCGGATGGACACTTCACGGCCCCGGGACACCGCCCTCGCGAGCAGCAGGTTGGCCACGCTGGAGCACGCGACCAGCAGCACGAAGCCCACCGCGCCCCAGAGCAGCCACAGCGTCTCGCGGACGCCGCCCACAATCTGGTCCTCCAGCGACTTCACGCTCATGGACCACCCCGCCTGCCGGTACTGGTCCACCAGGTCCGCCGAGCGCGCGTTGCCCATGCGCACCAGGTCCGCGCGCGCTCCGTCCAGCGTCATGCCCGGCTTGAGCCGCGCCATCACGCTCAGGAAGCGGTTGCCGCGCCGGGACTCCGCCTGCTGCTCGGGCGTGGGCGCGAAGGGCAGCACCACCTCCGTGTCCTCTGGATAGACGCCCCCCGGAGGCAGCACGCCCACCACCGTGCGCGGCACGCCGTCCAGCCGCAGCACGCGCCCCAGCACCTCTGGATCCTTCGCGAAGTGCGTACGCCATGCGGCGTCCGTGAGCACGACGACCTGGTCCCGGCCCGGCGTCTCCTCCTCCTGCGTGAAGCCCCGGCCCAGCACCGGCGCGACGCCGAGCGTGGGCAGGAAGGACGCCGTGGCGATGACGACGCGCAGGCGCCGGGGCGACTCCCCACCGGTGAGCGTCATGTCGTCGGGCCGGAAGGCGGACAGCGACACGAAGGCCTTCGTGTGCGTGACCAGGTCCCGGTACTCCGGGATGGAGGTCGACACCTCCTTCAAGCCGAAGGCGTCCAGGTTCGGGGCCAGCAGCACCAGCCGCTCCGGCTGGGTGAACGGCGGCGGCGTGAGCAGCACGCCCTTCACCACGCTGAACACGGCGCTGTTCGCGCCGATGCCCAACGCCAGCGTCAGCACCGCCACCGCCACGAAGCCGGGGGCGTTCTTGAGGGAGCGCCACGCGTAGCGCAAGTCGCCGAGCAGGTGTTCCATGGCCGTGTCCCCTGTCTTTCAGCGAAGCTGCTCGTCCTGCACCACGCGGCCGTCGAACAGGCTCACCGTGCGCGTGGCGATGCGCGCGTGCGCCGGGTCGTGCGTCACCATGCAGATGGTGGAGCCCGCCTTGTGCAGGTCGGACAAGAGCTGCATCACGGCCTCGCCGTTCTTCGAGTCCAGGTTACCGGTGGGCTCGTCCGCCAGGAGGATGAGGGGGTCTCCCGCCACGGCGCGCGCCACCGCCACGCGCTGCTGCTGGCCGCCGGACAGCTGCCCCGGCAGGTGACGCGCCCGGTGCGCCATGCCCACGCGCTCCAGGGCCCGCTCCACGCGCTGCTTGCGCTCCTGCGCGGGCAGCCCCCGGTAGGTGAGCGGCAGCTCCACGTTCTCGAAGACGGTGAGGTCGCCGATGAGGTTGAAGCTCTGGAAGATGAAGCCGATGTGCTGGTTGCGCACCTTCGCCCGGTCCGTGGGCGACAGCTCCAGCACGCTCTTGCCATCCAGCAGGTAGCTGCCGCGCGTGGCGGTGTCCAACAGCCCCAGCACCGCGAGCAGCGTGGACTTGCCGGAGCCGGACGGGCCGACAATGGCCACCCATTCGTTCTGGCGGATGGTGAGCTGGATGTTGGAGAGGGCGTGCGTCTCCACCTCCTCCGTCTCGAACACCTTGGTGAGCCCGTCGAGTTGGAGCAGCGCCTTGCCCGGCACCGCGCCCGGGGCCACGGCCTTCGTCTCGCGGTCGTTCGTCATCGTCGTCATCATCGTAGCCTCACGCGCTCCACCGCATCCCACGCGGTCATGTCCGACAGCACCACCTGATCGCCTTCTGAAAGTCCCTGCACGACCTCCACCGCGTTCACCGAGCCGCGGCCCAGCTTCACGGGGATGCGCACCGCCTCGTCGCCTCCGGGCAAGAGCCGGAAGAGCGCCAGCGTGCTCTCCGCCTGGGCTCCCGCGGGACGGCCCACGGACAGCACGTCGTCCAGCCGCTCCAGCTCCACGGTGCCCTCCACGGTGAGGTCCGGCCGGGCGCCCTTGGGCAGCGCGTCCGGCAGCGACACCTCCACGCGCACCGTGCCCTGGCTGGCCGCGGGGGCCACACGCGCCACGATGCCCTCCACCACGCCGTTGCGCGTGTCCACCTGCGCCTTCAGGCCCGGGAGGATGTCGCGCGCCTGCGTCTCCGCGATTCGCAGCTCCGCCTTGAGCCGCTCCGGCTTCACCACCTTGGCCAGGAGCACGCCGGGCGTCACCCACTGGCCCAGCTCCAGCGGCAGCTCCTGGAGCACGCCGTCCTCGCCCGCGAGCACCTTCATGGACTCCACCTGCTGGCGGCGGAAGCGCGCCACGGCCTTCAGCCGCTCCACCTGCTCCTGCTGTGAAGCCAGACGCTGACGCAGGCTCTGGGACATGACGTCCAGGCGCTGGCGCTCCAAGTCCAGACGTTGCCCTGCCTCCTGCGCCTTCTCCTGCGCCTGGCGCGTCTCCAGGTCTCCGACGAAGGCCTTCTGGAAGAGCGCCGCGTTGGCCTGCGCGCGGCGGGTGGCGTCGGCGGACTCGGCGGTGAGGGTGGCCACGGTGGCCTGCTGGGATAGCCGCTGCGTCTGGAGCAGCTCGCGCAGCTCCAGGAAGTCGCCTTCGGCGCTCGCGAGCTGGCGTTCGGCCTCCAGTGCCTGGAGCTGCACGTCCGGGTTGGACAGCTCCAAGAGGAGCGTGCCGGCGGTGACGGTGGCGCCGGGCCTCACGTGGATGCGCTCCACGCGGCCGGCGGTGTCGGCGGTGAGCCAGCGGATGGATTCAGGCACCAGAGAGCCGGTGCCCTTCACCTGGCGCACCAGCGGGCCGCGCTTCACCGTGTCCAACCACACCGAGGCCTTGTCCACGGTGGGCGCGGCGGGGCGCAGCCGGGACAGGCCCACCGTCACCGCCACGAGCGCGGCGAGGCCCAGGGCGGCCAGGAGGTAGGGTTTGCGGCGGGGTGCTCGGGCCTTCGGGATGTCCACGCCCCGGGCCATAGCGAGCCGTGTGCCAGGGCTCCGAGCCGGGCCAAGCGCCCGGAAACACGAGGGCGGCGGAGGGATATCCGGCCGCGTTGACCGCTTGCGCGAAGGGCGCGTCCCAGGAACGGACACCGCGAAGAAGTGTGCTGGGGCTGAATAGAAACAGTGTCAGGCCGTCTGCTTGCTCGATTCAATTCCCACACAATTTCGAGGAACACCCGATGCGCTCCCCTGCTCTCCGGATGCGCGCCAGCATGCTGCTGGCCGCCACCCTTCTGCCCTTCTCCGCCTTCGCCGATGCCCTGTACCTCCAGCTCACGGACGTGGGCAGCGAGGTGGACGCCAGCGGCCTGACCGCGAGCACCGTGACGGAGCGCACGCGCTATGGCATCAACGAGGCGCTGAAGAACGCCACCACGGAAGCCATCCTGATGGACCCCCAGCACGAGGGTTCGCCCGACGTGACGGTGAGCGCGAAGGTGACGCGGGCCGGGGAGAAGTACCGGCTGACGTACCTGCTGAGCACGACGCATTCACCGGTGCGCACCAAGACGTTGTCGTACGACTTCGTCAATCCCAGCCTGAGCGACAAGGGCTCGGTGGTGATGGCGCAGGCGGTGCTGAACGAGGCCCAGAAGCTGGAGGCCGCGAGCCAGGAGACGCCGGTGGCGGCGGCGGAGACGAACGAGGTGCCCCTGGCGCAGGCAGACGCGCCGATGGCGGAGGGCATGGGCCAGGACTCGTCGGGGCGCGAGCTGGAGACCGAAGAGCCGCGCCGCCGGGGCGGTGGCCGGACGAACCTGGACCTGGGTCTGGCGTTGGGCTTCAACAGCCCCTCCGGCATCTTCGGCGGTGAGATCGAGTACCGGGTGGTGCCCGTCCTGGGGCTCAACCTGAGCGCCGGCACGGGCGCCTGGGGCTTCCGGGTGGGGCCGGTGGCGCGCCTGTATCCGCTGGGCGAGTCGCGCACGAGCCCCTTCCTGGAGGCGGGCATGAGCTTCAACCTGGGCACGAAGTCGACGAGCACGCTCACCCTCAACGGCGAGACGGAGGAGTTCACGACGGAGAAGCTGCCCACGCCGGTGGCGACGCTGGCGGTCGGCATGCGTCAGTCGATGGGCCCCATGTACCTGGGTCTGCGCGCGGGCTGGGGCTTCCGCCTGCGTGAGGACAACTGGCGCACGTCGGACGGACGCGACCCGAACCTCCTCGACGACCTCGATATCGCTACCAGCCAGCACGGCGGTTTCCTGGCCAGCGTCACGCTGGGCGTCACGCTCTTCTAGGCGGCGCTACGGGCGGGGCGCGGGAGCGGGTGAGCCCGCGTCCTGCCAGGAGCGCGGCAGGAACGGTGAGGGCCCGTCACCCATTGCATCGGGAGACGCGCTACCGGGTTCTCCAGGCGTGGAGGGCACGCCAGCGTCCTCGGGCTTCGCGACATCGGGCTGACCGTCGATGAGCCGCCGGAGGATCCGGCCATCCCGGTGGATGGCGTAGCTCGCCCCCGAGTCCAGCGCGGGATGCGTGCGGCCACAGGCCTTCGGGTCTTCGTCGATGCGGATGAAGATGACGTCGCCCTGCCGGACGACGCGGTACTGCTGGGACTCCCAGCGGCTTCCACAGGACACGGGGGTGTCCCGCGGCGGAAGCAGGTCCCTGGCAGCGACGGTGAGTGCTCGCAGGGTGTCTCCATCCAATTCGTACACCGTGCCTTCGGTCCCCAGTGAGACAGCGGGTTGCGCGAAGAACGGCGGGAAGGTGATGGAGGGGTCCTCTTCGTAGCTCACGGGAGACGGCGCGGCGGCTCTCATGCAGCCCGCCAGGACGAGCGCGGAGGCCAGGATGGAATGAGTCCTCCGCACGGACATGCGCTCAGCGTATCCCGTCCCGGGTAGGCTCGCGCGCCATGCCGGCCTCCCTGCTTGAAGTGTTCCTGGACCATGCCCGTCACGAACCCTCGCGCCCGTTGCTCTCGTTCGAGGGAGCTTCGTACACGCGGGGCCAGTTGGCGGAGCGGGTCACCGCGTTTGCTCGCGGACTCAAGGCCCGGGGGCTGGCTGCTGGCGACCGCGTCGCGCTCTTCCTGGAGAACAGCGACGCGTTCGTCGTCACCTGGCTGGGTGTCCAGGCCGCGGGCTGCGTCGCCGTGCTCGTCAATACGGCCTACCGCCAGGTGGAGCTGGCTCACATCCTCTCCGACGCGGAGGTGAAGGTCTGCGTCACCAGCACCTCCGGCGCCTCGGAGCTCGCGCCTCTTCGCGACCAACTCCCATCGTTGCAATGGCTCATCACCGTGGAGCCGCCTCCACCCGGGCTCCCCGCGTCCCTGCCCTCCGTGGCGTTCCAAGACGTGGTCGCACTGGGCTCCGCCTCCACCGCGTCCCTGCCGCTGCCTCGCGCGGAGGACCTCGCCGTGCTGGGCTACACGTCCGGCACCACCGGCCGCTCCAAGGGCGCCATGCTCCAGCACCGGCAGCTGCTCGCCAACGTGCGCGCTGTCACCGAAGCGTGGCGCTGGACCGACGCGGATCGGCTCCTGCTCACCCTTCCGCTCTTCCACACCCACGGCCTCATGGTGGGCCTCCACGGCACCCTCTTCACCGGCGCCAGCGTGGACCTGCGCCGCCGCTTCGTCGCTTCCGAAGCGCTCACCGCCCTGCACGACGACGCGTCCCTCACCCTCTTCTTCGGCGTGCCCACCATGTACGGCCGCCTCCTGGAGGAATCCCGCCGCTCCGGCGTGACGCCGCATCCCTTGCGCCTGTGGGTCTCCGGCTCCGCCCCCTTGAGCCCCCAGCTGTGCCTGGACATCGAGGCGCGCTTCGGCGCTCGCATCCTGGAGCGCTACGGGATGACGGAGACCATCATGAACACCACCCAGCCCTACGACGGCGAACGCCGCCCGGGCACCGTGGGCATGCCCTTCCCCGGCCAGGAGGCCCGCGTCGTGGACGTGCGCTCCCGCCAGCCCCTGCCCCGCGGCGAGACGGGCGAAATCGAGGTCCGCGGCCCCCACGTCTTCACCGGCTACTGGCGCCGCCCGGACGCCACCGCCGAAGCCTTCGACGCCGACGGCTGGTTCCGCACCGGCGACCTGGGCGAATGGGACCCGGACGGATTCCTGCGCATCACCGGCCGGGCTCGGGAGCTCATCATCAGCGGTGGCTTCAACATCTACCCCCGCGAAGTCGAAGAGGTCCTCACCGCGCACCCCGCCGTCGCCGAGGCCGCCGTCCTGGGCCTGCCCGACCCGGACTTCGGTGAGCAGGTCGTCGCCGTCATCGTCCCCCACCCCGG